>JBKJPD010000627.1:0-6763 GCA_046595345.1 Pseudonocardia sp. | reverse complement strand
CGGCCACCTCGGTCACCACCTCGGCGATCCCCAGCGGGAGCATGCCGCCGTTGGTGTCGCACAGCACCGCGACGTCGGCGCCCGCCGTCATGGCGGCCTCCAGCACCCGCAGGGCCGCGTCGGGGTCGAATAGGTAGCCGTCGAAGAAGTGCTCCGCGTCGAGGAACACCCGCCGGCCCTCGTCGCGCAGGAAGCGGACCGTGTCGGCGACCATGGCGCAGTTCTCCTCCGTGGAGGTGCGCAGCGCGCGCTCGACGTGGCGTCGGTCGGACTTCGCGACCAGTGTGACGACCGGCGCACCGCTGTCGAGCAGCGCCCTGACCTGCGGGTCCGCATCCGCCCGCAGCCCGGCCCGCCGGGTGGCACCGAACGCGACCAGTGCCGCGTGCCGCAGCTCCAGCTCCCCGGACGTGGCACGGGCGAAGAATTCGGTGTCCTTGGGCATGGCTCCCGGCCAGCCACCCTCGATGTAGCCGACGCCCAACGCATCGAGATGGCGGGCGACGGCGAGCTTGTCGGTGACCGAATAGGAGATGCCCTCGCGCTGGGCACCGTCACGCAGCGTGGTGTCGTAGACGTGGAAGGCGTCACCGAGCGGGGTGGCGGCGGGTGCGGTCCGGGACATCGGGAGTGCTCCTGGCTGGATGTCGTGGCGACGGATGTGGCATCTGGGCAAACAAAAAGACCCCTCGCTACATGCGAGAGGTCTGCGCGTCGGCCGTTGAACTCGTTAGCCGACGCGCCTGCCAATAATCATCACGCGGGTGCTTTCCACGATTCGAGCATTACACGAACCGTCCCGCGCCGCCACACGACCGGTCCACATCGTGGGACGGGGTTGTTGTCGTAGCGGCAGATCCACTAGAGATGCTGGGAGTCCGCGGGCATTGAGGCGCGTGGACCCCGCTACCGGAGGTGCACCGTTTACCAGCTCATCGCGCTCTACAACCACCCCGAAGACCCCGCCGCCTTCGACAAGCACTACGACGAGATACACGCGCCACTGGCCAAGAAGGTGCCCGGCCTGAAGCGTTTCACGATCAGCCGGCCCGGTCCCGATGCCGAGGGGAATAAGCCCGCCTACCACCTGGTCGCGGTGCTGGACTTCGACGACGAGGCCTCGTTCGGCGCCGGCATGGGCGGCGCGGAGGGCCAGGCCGCGGTGGCGGACCTCCCGAACTTCGCAGGCGCCGGAGTGGCCCTGTTGACAGGTCCGGCGTACACGGTCTGACGAAGCTCCCGGCCGGCGCGCCGGGGCTGCGGGTGGTTCAGGAAAGCCATGTTCCTGCGCGGTGAGGGCGTGGAAGTGGCTTTCCTGAGCCACTGCGGGGCCGGACTTCTCCCCGGCGGGCTGGGTCAGGAGCTGGGAGCTGTCGCGTGGGCGCTCACCAGTGCCGCGAGACGGTCGCCGGTGGAGCGCGTGTGGCCCGATGCCGTGTGGTCCCTCGTGGCCAGGTCGAAGGCCACCGCCGCCTCGATACGGCGGGCCGAGTCGGGGTTGCCCAGGTGGTCCAGCAGCAGCGCGACCGACAGCACCGCCGCGGGCGGGTCGGCGATGCCCTGCCCGGCGATGTCGGGTGCGCTGCCGTGCACCGGCTCGAACATGCTGGGGTTGCGCCGGCTGACGTCGAGGTTCCCACTGGCCGCGAGCCCGATGCCACCGGTGACCGCCGCAGCGAGGTCCGTGAGGATGTCGCCGAACAGGTTGTCGGTCACGATGACGTCGAAGCGGCCCGGGTCGGTGACCATGTGAATGGTGGTGGCGTCGATGTGCTGGTAGGCCACCGACACACCGGGGTGCTCGAGCGAGACCTCCTCCACCAGCCGCGACCACAGCCGGCCGGAGTAGGTGAGCACGTTGGTCTTGTGTACCAGCGTCAGATGCTTGCGGGGGCGGCGCTCGGCGCGGCCGAACGCGTCGCGCACCACCCGCTCGACCCCGAATGCCGTGTTGATGCTGACCTCGGTGGCGATCTCGTGCGGAGTGTCCTTCCGGAGCAGCCCGCCGGTGCCGACGTAGGGGCCTTCGGTCCCCTCGCGGACCACCACCATGTCGATCTCGGCGTTGCCGGAGAGGGGGCCGCGGACGCCGGGGTAGAGCCGGGCGGGGCGCAGGTTCACGTGGTGGTCGAGCTCGAAGCGCAGGCGCAGCAGCAGGCCGCGTTCCAGGATGCCACTGGGTACGGACGGATCGCCCACGGCACCTAGCAGGATCGCGTCGTGCCCCTGGAGCTCGGTGAGAACCGACTCCGGCAGCAGCTCGCCGGTGGAGTGCCAGCGGGCGGCACCGAGGTCGTAGGTGGTGGTCTCCACACCCGGGGAGACCTCGTTGAGGACCTTGAGCGCCTCGTCGATCACCTCCGGTCCGATGCCGTCGCCGGGAATGACCGCAAGCCGCATGACTGATGTCCTCTCTGACACATGACCCCATAAGCGGCCCGGCCGCACGCTACCGGCTCTAACAGCACCAACCGGGCACCCGCCATCCGATCGTGGTCACCCAGTCGGGTCAAACCAGGTTCGGGGCCGGTCGGTGCGGTTCGCGGATCCTGCCGCGACACGCTCCGAGAGATCTATTGTGCCTGCCTGACGCGGCAGGTAGGCAACCGGCCCTGCGGCGCCGCGGTCTCAGCACAGACGCATCGAGTGCCGGCTTGCGCGACGTCTCAGGCGTCGAACGAGATGAGGCGCGTGGTCGTCGCTCCGACCGAGGCGCCGATCGGCTCCAGCACGGCCGGGTCCACGGGACGGTCGATGCGCAGCAACATGATCGCGTCGGTGCCGTCGGTGGTCTGACTGATCTGTGCGGCCTCGATGTTCACCGCGGCCTCGCCGAGCAGCGAGCCGACGCGACCCATGACGCCGGGGCGGTCGGCGTACTCCAGGAGCAGCACCTCACCCTCGGCGCGCAGGTCGAAGTGGCGGCCGTTGACCTCGACGAGCTTCTCGGTCTGCGCGCGCCCGGTGAGCGTGCCCGAGACCGTGATCGACTCGCCGTCGGGCATCGCACCACGCAACTGGACGACACTGCGGAAGTTCTCGCTCTCCGGGGCGGTGGTCAGCTCGACGCTGACCCCACGCTCGGCGGCCAGTGCCGGGGTGTTGACGAACGTGACCTGGTCCTCGACGACATGGATGAAGATCCCGCGCAGCGCGGCGAGCTGCAGCACCGAGACGTCCTCGGAGGCGAGCTCACCGGACACGTCGACGGTGACCGAGGTCGGCAGCCGTCCCCCGACGGCGTACAGCACGATGCCCAACTTCTGCACCAGCGGCAGCCATGGGCGTACCTCCTCGCCGACCACGCCGGCGACCTGCACGTTGACCGCGTCCGGCACGAACTCGCCGGCGAGGGCGAGCAGCACGGACCTGGCCACATCGGTGCCTGCGCGGTCCTGGGCCTCGTCGGTGGAGGCCCCGAGGTGTGGCGTGACGACGATGCGCGACAGCTCGAACAGCGGACTGGAGGTGGTGGGCTCGGTGATGTAGACGTCGATGCCGGCTCCGCCGACATGACCGCTGCGCACCGCCTCGGCCAGCGCGTCCTCGTCGATGAGCCCACCGCGGGCGGCGTTGACGATGAGCACGCCGGGCCTGGTGATGGCGAGCTGGTCCTTGCCGATCAGGCCAAGGGTCTCCGGGGTCTTCGGCAGGTGGACGGAGATGGCGTCGGCGCGGCGCAGGAGATCGTCGAGCGGGAGCATCTCGATGCCGAGCTGCGCGGCCCTGGCAGGCGACACGTAGGGGTCGTAGGCCACAAGGTCCATACCGAACGCGGCAAGGCGCTGCGCGACGAGCTGACCGATCTTGCCGAGCCCCACGATGCCGGCGGTCTTGCCGTTGAGCTCGACGCCGGTGTACGAGCTTCGCTTCCACTGGCCGGCGCGCAGGCTGGCGTCGGCGGCCGGGATGTGGCGGGCGGCCGAGAGCAGCAACGCGACGGCGTGCTCGGCGGCGGAGACGATGTTCGACGTCGGCGCGTTCACCACCATCACTCCGCGCGCGGTGGACGCGGGGACGTCGACGTTGTCGAGCCCCACGCCGGCGCGGGCGACGACCTTGAGCCGGGTGGCGGCGGCCAGCGCCTCGGCGTCGACCCTCGTGGCGGAGCGGACGAGGAGTGCGTCGGCGTCGGCGATCGCGGCCAGGAACGCGGGGCGGTCGGTGCCGTCCACGTGTCGGATCTCGACGTCATCTCCGAGCATGGCCACCGCGGAGGGCGCCAGCTTCTCGGCGATGAGGACGACATGGCGGGTGGCGGAGGTGCTCACGGCGTTTGCAGAGCTCCCGGATCGGTGGATGGTACCCCGTGATCCTAGAGCCGCTACCCACCTACGACCGTGCCGAGGTGAGCGGAGCGATAGAAGGTCCCGCACCTACCGCGGACCGGAGGTCCGCGTTCGCGCCGGGTGCGTGAACGCGGACCTCCGCCACACGCAGACTCAGGTGGCCTTGCTGCCCACCCAGCTCATCAGGCCGCGGAGCTTCTCACCCACCTCTTCGATGGGGTGCTCCGCGCCCTCCTTCTGCAGACGCGTGAAGTTGGGGCGACCCGCCTCGTCCTCGGCCACCCACTCGCGCGCGAACGTGCCGTCCTGGATCTCGCCGAGGATCTTCTGCATCTCGGCCTTGGTCTGCGCGTTGACGATGCGCGGGCCGCGGGTGAGGTCGCCGTACTCGGCGGTGTCGGAGATGGAGAAGCGCTCGTTGGCGATGCCGCCCTCGTACATGAGGTCGACGATCAGCTTGAGCTCGTGGAGGCACTCGAAGTAGGCGATCTCCGGGGCGTAGCCGGCCTCGGTGAGCACCTCGAAACCGGTCTGCACGAGCGCCGCGGCACCGCCGCAGAGCACGGCCTGCTCGCCGAACAGGTCGGTCTCGGTCTCCTCCTTGAACGTGGTTTCGATAACTCCGGCGCGCCCGCCTCCGATTGCCGCGGCGTAGGCCAGCGCGAGCGCCTTGGCGCCGCCGGTGGCGTCCTGCTCGACCGCGATCAGGCAGGGCACGCCCTTGCCGTCGACGAACTGGCGGCGCACCAGGTGGCCGGGGCCTTTGGGAGCGACCATCGCCACGTCGACGTCGGCCGGGGGCTTGATCAGGTCGTAGCGGATGTTGAAGCCGTGGCCGAAGAAGATCGCGTTGCCCGGCTTGAGGTTCGGCGCGATGTCGTCGGCGTAGATGTGGCGCTGCTTGGTGTCCGGCGCCAGGACCATGATCAGGTCGGCCTCGGCGGACGCCACGGCGGGGGTGACCACCCGCAGGCCCTCGTCGGCGGCCTTGGCGCGGCTCTTGGAGCCCTCGGGCAGGCCGACGCGCACGTCGACGCCGGAGTCGCGCAGCGACAGCGCGTGCGCGTGGCCCTGGGAGCCGTAGCCGATCACCGCGACCTTGCGGCCCTGGATGATCGAAAGGTCGGCGTCGGCGTCGTAGTAGATGTTCACGCTCATGACGGGTGGGGCCATCCTCTGTTTGATGGAACTGCTCGGAGTGAGGTAGCTAGCGAATCGCGGTAGCGGTGATCGAGCGCGGCCCACGGCCCACGGCGATCGTCCCCGACTGCACCATCTCGCGGATGCCGAAGGGTTCCAGGTTCTTCAGCAGCGCGGCGATCTTCTCGACCGTGCCGGTGGCCTCGATCGTCAGGGCCTCGGGCGTGACGTCGACGGCCTTGGCGCGGAACAACTCGACGATCTCGAGCACCTGGCTGCGTACGCTCGGATCGGAGCGCACCTTGACCAGCAGCAACTCACGTTGCACCGACGCCGACGGCTCCAGCTCCACGATCTTGATGACGTGAATGAGCTTGTTGAGCTGCTTGGTGATCTGCTCGAGCGGGAAGTCGTCGACGGCCACCACGATCGTCATGCGCGAGATGTCGGGGTGCTCGGTGGGCCCGACGGCGAGGGACTCGATGTTGAACCCGCGCCGGGAGAACAGCCCCGAGACGCGGGCGAGGACACCGGGCTTGTCCTCCACCAGCACCGACAGCGTGTGGCGCTCAATCATTGTTGTTCCCCTGCGCCTCGGCGGTCACCGCGGCGACAGTCGCCGTGTCGGAGATGATCGCCGCCACCGCGGAAATGTCTGCGTCGTCGGTGATCAGCTCGTCGCCGTCGAACAGCGGACGGATGTTGCGGGCGGCCATGATCTGGTCGTTGCCGGTGCCGGCGGCGACCATCGGCCACACCTGGGCGTCGGCGCCGACCACGAAGTCGATGACGACCGTGCGGTCGTTGATCGCCATGGCCTCCATGATGACCTTGTCGACCTCGTCCCTCGACTCCGCGCGCAGCCCGACGCAGCCCATCGCCTCCGCGAGCAGCTTGAAGTCGGGGATGCGCTGCCCGTTTCCACCCAACCCGTGCGTGCCGAGATCGGTGTTGGAGTAGCGCTCCTTGTAGAACAGGTTCTGCCACTGCCGGACCATGCCCAGGTTGCCGTTGTTGATCACAGCCACCTTGATGGGAATGTTCTCGATCGCGCAGGTGGCGAGCTCCTGGTTGGTCATCTGGAAGCAGCCGTCGCCGTCGATCGCCCACACCACGGCGTCGGGCCGGGCCATCTTCGCGCCCATCGCGGCGGGCACCGCGAAACCCATGGTGCCCAGGCCGCCGGAGTTGAGCCAGGACCGCGGCTTCTCGTACTTGATGAACTGCGCGGCCCACATCTGGTGCTGGCCCACCCCGGCCACGAAGACCGACTCGGGTCCGCTGATCGCGCCAATGCGCTCGATGACGTGCTGCGGGGACAAGGACCCATCATC
>JBKJPD010000537.1:0-6186 GCA_046595345.1 Pseudonocardia sp. | reverse complement strand
ACGACGGGGAGTGGCGCTCCTGTGCACGATCGTGTGGCCACTTCTGCCTTTCCATGCTGATCGGACGATGACGAAAGCTTCTCTGATAGTAAACACTGTCATATCGAAGTTTACCGGGCGTGGCTGATCATGGTGCGGGAGACGGTCCGATGTCGCGAACGATGACGCCCCCGCGTCGATACCGGTCCGATCCGCTTGATCTGGCGTTTGTGGTGCCACGCAGTGGCCCCGCCGGCATCTACGGGCCATCGTGTGAGACGTGCGGCACTCTGGCGGTCGAGGAGATCAACTCGGCCGGCGGCATCCTCGGGCGGGAGTTGCGGCTCAGGATCGTGGACGGCGGTCGCGCGCCTGCGGAGGTGGCGGCCGAGGTCGACGCACTGCTCACCGCCGCCGAGGTGGAGGCGGTGGCGGGATGGCACATCTCCGCCGTCCGCCAGGCCCTGACGCCAGTGGTACGCGATCGCGCACCGTACATCTACACGCCCCTCTACGAAGGCGGCGAGTGCACTCCCGGGGTGTTTCTCGCGGGGGAGACACCAGATCGGCAACTGCTCCCGGCGATGGGCTGGATGGCGCGCGAGCTCGGCGTCCGGACGTGGTTCGTGATCGGCGACGACTACGTCTGGCCGCAGGCGTCGGCGCGGGCGGCCCGCCGGTTCGCGCGCAGCTCGCCCGAGGTGCGGATCCTCGACGAGATGTTCGTGCCGCTGGGCACCGAGGACTTCGGGCCCGCGGTGAAGCGGGTGATCCGCAGCGGCGCACACGGGGTGCTGATGTTCCTCGTGGGGTCCGACGCCGTCGAGTTCAACCGTGCCTTCGCGCACGCCGGGCTGGACTCCTACTGCGTGCGCCTGTCCCCGCTGATGGAGGAGAACATGCTGCTCGCCAGCGGGGCCTGTAACACGACGGAGCTGTACGCCTCGGCGGGCTTCTTCGAGACGCTCGCGACCTCGGCCGGGCTCGACTTCTCCCGACGTTATGCCGAGCGGTTCGGCACGAGTGCGCCGGTGCTCAACTCGCCGGGGGAGTCCTGCTACGAGGGTTTGACGTTCCTGGCGCAGCTGGCCGGCAAGGCCCGCACCGTGGGGCTCGCCGAGTTGTCCGGCGCAGCGGAGTCGCTGACCTATGAGAGCCCACGAGGGCTGGTGCGGATGGCGGGCAACCACCTGCTGCAGAGCGTGTACCTGGCCCGCGCCGACGGGCTGCAGTTCGATGTGATCGCCGAACTTGCGGAGCTGCGCAGGTGAGCAGGCTTGACTAATATTTCCGTTTGACATAGTTTGAGTTCAAAGTAATTGTCCTGATCGTCAGGAGGAACGTTGCCCACCTACAGCTACTCGTGCGCCGTGTGTGGGGACTTCGACCTCCTCCGGCGGATGGCGGATGCCGGCACCGAAGGCACCTGCCCCGGGTGCGGCCGGTCCGGGCGGCGTCGCTTCGGCGCCCCGGCGCTGCGCAGCCTTGATCCGGCTCTGCGCGGAGCCCTCGACAGCCAATCGCGTAGCGCCGATGCGCCACAGATCGTGACGTCGTTGCCGGCCCGCGTCGGCGCGGACCGGCGGCACGTGATGCGACGGGCCACCGATCCCCGTCAGGCCCGGCTCCCCCGTCCATGATCAACCCCACCCACGGGCGCCGCTCCCGCGACCGCCCCGCCGGTCGTCTTCCCGAGACGCCGAATTCAATGATGCCGGAGGTTTCTCATGCCTGATGTCGTCTTCAGCGTTGACCAGTCCAAGTCGATGCGCGACCAGGTCGTACCGGGCCACAACCGCTGGCACCCCGATATCCCGCCCGCCGCGACGGTGAAGCCGGGGTCGTCCATCCGGATCGAATGCCGCGAGTGGACCGATTCCCAGATCGGCAACAACGACTCCGCCAACGACGTCCGCGACGTCTACCTCGACGGCTGCCACATGCTGTCGGGCCCGATCGCCATCGAGGGTGCCGAGCCGGGCGACCTGCTCGTCGTCGACATTCTCGACCTCGGCCCGGTACCGGCACCCCAGGAGTACGGCGACGCGCCGGGCCAGGGCTGGGGCTACACCGGCATCTTCGACAAGAACAACGGTGGCGGTTTCCTCACCGACCAGTACCCCGACGCGTACAAGGCGATCTGGGACTTCAGCGGGCAGAAGGCGACGTCGCGCCACATCCCCGGGGTCAGCTACACGGGCATCACCCACCCCGGGCTGTTCGGCACCGCACCCTCGCCCGCGCTGCTGGCGAAGTGGAACGAGCGCGAGCGGGCCCTGATCGCCACCGACCCCGACCGCGTCCCGCCGCTCGCGCTGCCCCCGCTGGAGGCCGCCGTCCTCGGTGGAACCGCCAGCGGCGAGTTGCTCGCCGGCATCGGCCGCGACGGAGCCCGCACGGTGCCCCCGCGGGAGAACGGCGGCAACCACGACATCAAGAACTTCACCCGAGGGTCCCGGGTGTTCTACCCGGTGCACCACCCCGGCGCCCTGTTCTCCGGCGGCGACCTGCACTTCAGCCAGGGCGACGGCGAGATCACCTTCTGTGGCGCCATCGAGATGGGCGGGTTCATCGACTTCCACGTCGACCTGATCAAGGGCGGCATGGAGACCTACGGGGTCACCACCAACCCGATCCTGATGCCCGGCATCGTCGAGCCGCGGTACTCCGAGTTCGTCACGTTCATCGGCATCTCGGTCGACCACGAGACCAACACGAACTACTACAACGACGCCACTGTCGCCTACCGCAACGCCTGCCTCAACGCGATCACCTACCTCAAGAAGTTCGGCTACAGCGGCCCGCAGGCGTACCTGCTGCTCGGCTCGGCGCCGATCGAGGGCCGGATCAGCGGCGTCGTCGACATCCCGAACGCCTGCTGCTCGCTCTACCTGCCGACCGCGATCTTCGACTTCGACATCACACCGTCGGCGTCGGGCCCGATCATGGCCGACCGGGGAACCTGCGCGGTCTCGTCGTGACCCGCCGCGGCGCCGCCGTGCCCCCCCCGCTCGCCGCGCGCGGGGCGTTCCCCGGTGCGGCGCGTGCTGCGGGGGCCGTCGGTGTCGCGGTGCTGAGCTACACCGTTCCCGCCCTGCGCACCCGCCGTGACGTACAGGCGAACTACCTGCGGATCGCCGACCTGGTGGTCGGGATGGCGCGGCGCCAGCCGGGTCTCGACCTGATCGTGTTCCCGGAGTACGGCACCAACGGCTTCACCCGGCGACCGCTGGCCGCCGAGCTCACCTGGCCGGGGGAGGACGTCTCGGTGTTCTCCCGTGCCTGCCGCGCGGCCGGGGTGTGGGGGGTCTTCTCGGTCAGCGGGGGACGCTCCCGCCCCGATCCCGACCACACGGTCGTGCTCATCAACGACCGCGGCGAGGTGGTACTGCGGCATCGACGGGCCGCGGACCTGCGTGGAGGCGACCCGCCCGAGGTCGTCGTCGGCCCCGCTGGTCTGCGTACCGGACTCAGCGTCTGCGTCGGGGGGGCGGATACCGGTGCCCGATCGGGGTGTCGGATCCGCGGGGCGGAGCTGCTCGTGCAGTGCCAGGCGACACCCGATGTGTCGGCCGTCGAGCATGTGGCGGCGGCGCGGACGGCGGCCTGGATGGGCAACTGCTACGTCGTCGCCGTGAACCCGGCAGGAAGCGCCGGGGCGGTCACCTGGTCCGGCCACTCCACGATCGTCGGCGCAGACGGCACGACAATCGGGCAGTGCGGCGGCGACGAGCACGAATACCAGTACGCGGAGCTGTCCATCAGCACGCTCCGCGGGGCACGGACCGATCGGGCACGGGCGGAGCGCGCACTGCGAGATCGAGCGGTCCGAAGCCACGCAGCACACGCCTGCTGAGGTCTGCCACCCACCACCACCCTTTACCCACGAACCGGCCACACAGCCCCCAATGGAAAGGCACACGACATGGCTGACGACCACGGACACGGACACGACCACGGTCACGACACGGCGCTCGCGCGCATCGAGGCGCTGAGCAACGAGAACGTGCACCACGCCGGCGACCACGAGGGACCGTTCTCGCTGCACGTCCTGGGCCTTGGTGCAGCCGGCGCGGCGGTCATCACCGAGCTGCTCAAGGCCGCGCCGGAGGGCCTCACGGCGCTGGCCGTCGACATCGGCGACACGGCGCTCGCCGCGGTCCGCGGGGCGGCAGGCGGAATGCCCACGGGCGCCATCACCACGGTGGACCTGCCGATCCCCACCCGGGCCGGACTGTCGGCGGCGCTCAACCGGTACCGCGAGTTCCTGAAGATGGAGTACCCGCGCTACTACTGGAACCCCAACTACGAGCCGTGGCTGCCCGGCGACCTGGCCATCCCCGCGGCAGGCGAGTTCATTCCGCGGGCGGTGGCCAAGGCGATCTACAACTCCGAGTACTACCAGGACCGGGAGATCACCGCGGCGATGGAGGCCTTCGCCGCCGGCGTCTTCGCCAGCGACAAGACCCCCATCGTGGTGATCCCGTTCTCGCTCGGCGACAGCGTCGGCAGCGGACTCGTCGTGGACATCGCCCGGCACATGTCCTCGATCAAACTGGGCCGTCGGCCGTGGGTGGTCGGTATCGGCATCACCCCGACCACCCCGGACGCCGGGTTCTTCCCGGTGATCAACGAGCTCGACTGCATGATCGACACGCCGAAGAACAACGGTGTGATGGCAGTGTGGGGCGATCTCTACAAGAACCCGTTCACCGGCGGCTTCTTCTCGGTGCCGGACGACGGAACCGGTGACGTCGCCCCCGGTATCGCGGCCTTCCTCGCCGCCGGCGGCGGCAAGGACCTCTACGAGTCGCTCAAGGCGCTCAACTGGCTCGCGGTCCCCGGCGACCAGTGGCACCCGGCCATCCGCGGTGAGCAGAGCGACCGCTGGCTCAACATCCTCGCGGTCAAGAGCCTCGACGACGCGGGCTCTCTCGCCTCGCTCGGGCTGACCAAGGGCTTCGCCACCGAGTACGCCGAGGCCCGCGTGTTCGGCTCCGGCAAGGACGCCGCCCGCGCCGCGAAGGCGGTGGCCGCGGCGATCGGAGATGTCGTCACCACGCGCGTCGAGCCCGTCGTCAAGGTGGTGGAGACCTCGGGCCCGGGCTTCGTCAGTGTGATCCTACCGCGCGCGACGAAGCTGGACCTGGAGGCGTTCGTCCCCTCGCGCGACCTCTACGACCCGATGGAGTGGGAAGACAAGCTGCTCCTGCACTCCTGGCTGCTCGATCTCGGCGTGATGCTCTGCGAGCCCTCCATCCGCTTCGACGGCATGGGCGGCGAGTGCATCTGGGGTTGCGCCTGCTGGGTCGTCGTCCCGCACGCCGCGATCCGCGGTGAGGAGATCGTTGCGGCGGTGACGCTGCCCGAGGCCGAGAAGGCGGCCGCGGCGATCAGCAGCAGCTGATGGCCACTGATTGGGCCGTCATCGTCAAGCGCTACCAGGACGGCGCCGAGCTCCCGTCGATGCCCGGGGCACGCACCCTGAAGGTGACCGGCGCGGACGACGACTACATCTACGTCTCGCACCGGCTCTGGACCGACAAGCTGACCCGGGCCTACCTCGAGAAGGCGATGAAGCTGATCGACGAGGGGAAGATGACCCGCAACTACGGCGACGTCATCGACCACTACCGGACCTATATCGCCGACGAACGGCCGACGACGGCCGCGACGGTCCTCAAGGACCTCGGCTACCTGGACTAGCTCGATCACGCGATCACTGACGCACGACCGTAATAGGGGACGTGCGGAGTTCCTGCACGCCCGAAATCAGGAGGAATCCGTAATGGGTATGTCGCTATACCACAGTGCGACCGGCGCTCAGGCGCCGCACTGCATCCACGCGATCGGCATCGGCAAGACCGGCGCCTACATGGTCGAGGCGCTGATCCGCACCGGCGAGATCGAGGACATGCTGGAGGACCCCCGCGCCCGGTTCACCGGCCTCGCCATCGACATCGGCGACCAGGACATGCACGAGCTCAAGGAGTACGCCGCCGGCTTCGACCAGCGCCTTGCCTCCCGCGGCATCCCGCTCGACCGGCACCAGATCCGCACCGTCGCGCTCGACGTACCGGAGAAGAAGGACCTGATGACCAGCCTCAACCGCTGGCGTGAGTTCCTCAAGATGGAGTACCCGCGGTACTACTGGAACCCGAACTACGAGCCGTGGCTGCCCAGCGACACCGAGATGCCGAAGGCCGG
>JBKJPD010000493.1:0-4079 GCA_046595345.1 Pseudonocardia sp. | reverse complement strand
CCGCCTGCTCACCGGGCGGGGGACGGCAGCACGTCGCCTCAACTGATGAAGTAGTCGTCCCAGTCGGCGTTGGCCGAGTTGCTGACGGAGTTGAAGTCGCCGGTCGTCTCGATCATGGCGTCGACCAGGTAGGGGTTCGACGGACCGAACAACTGGTCCATCTCGGTCTGGATCCACGACGTGTCCGGTCCGTAGAACCCGCCGTTGGCGTCGATCATCTGGTCGAGGATGGTGGTGTCAGGTCCGAGGAAGCCGTAGGGGCTCATGTCGCTCATAGGGTCCTCCTGGTTCGGTGCCCGCGGTTGGGCTCACCACGGTGGATGCACCGAAGACGCCGCAAGTTGCGACGCGCGCGCGTCACGACACGCCCGCAGCACCCCGCCGGCGAGTTCCGCTGCGTCAGATCCCGCGGCCCTCCAGGGCGGCGCGTACGGCCTTGCTGGTGGAGGGCACGGTGGCGGTCGGCCCGATGTGGCCTGCCACCGCGTCCAGGGTCTTGAGACCGTCACCGGTGATCAGCAGCACGGTCTCGGCGTCGGGGTCGAGCTGTCCCGACTCGATGAGCTTCTTCGTGGTGGCCACCGTGACCCCGCCCGCGGTCTCGGCGAACACGCCCTCGGTGCGGGCGAGCAGCCGGATACCGTCCACGATCTCGGCGTCGCTGACGTGCGCGAGCGCGCCCCCGGTGCGGCGCACCGCGTCGAGCACGTAGGGCCCGTCGGCGGGGTTGCCGATCGCGAGCGACCGGGCGATCGTGTCGGGCCGCACGGGCTGGATCACGTCGTGCCCCTCCTCGAACGCCTTGGCCACCGGCGAGCAGCCCGTGGCCTGCGCTCCGAAGATGCGGTAGGGCGTATCGGCAACCAGGCCGAGCGTGACGAACTCGGTGAAGCCCTTGTCCACCTTGGTGAGTTGCGAGCCGGAGGCGACGGGGATCACGACCTGCTCGGGCAACCGCCAGCCGAGCTGCTCGGCCACTTCGTAGCCGAGCGTCTTGGAGCCCTCGGCGTAGTACGGCCGGACGTTGACGTTGACGAACGCCCACTCCTCGTGCTCGGAGGCGAGCTCGGTGGCGAGGCGGTTGACGTCGTCGTAGTTGCCGTTGACGGCGAGCAGCGTGCCGCCGTAGACCGCGGTGGTGAGCACCTTGGCCTGCTCCAGGGACGACGGGATCAGCACCACGGAGTCCCAGCCCGCCCTGGCCGCGGCGGCCGCGACGGCGTTGGCCAGGTTGCCGGTGGACGGGCAGCACAGCACGGAGAAGCCCAGCTCGCGGGCTGCCGCCAAGGCCACGGCCACGACGCGGTCCTTGAACGAGTGCGTGGGGTTGCCGGTGTCATCCTTGATCCAGAGGTTGCGCAGGCCCAGCGCCGCGCCCAGCCGGTCGGCCTTGATCAGGCGGGTGAGGCCGGGCTCGGTGTTGGGGTGGTCCTGCACGTTGGACGGCACGGGGAGCAGATGCCGGTAGCGCCAGATCGACTTCGGGCCTGCCTCGATGGACTCGCGGGTGATGGCGCCGAACTCGTAGGCGATCTCGAGGGGGCCGAAGCACTGCGGGCAGGCGAACTCCGCGGCGAGCGGGATTCGGTGGCCGCACTCACGACACGACAGCGCGCGCGCCGGACCGAGATCGAGGGATGTGGGCGTGGTGAGGTCAGCAGTCAGGGTCATTGAAATCTCCTCATCTTCCCCGCACTATGCGGGTCGGAATTGGCACCGTGATCGAAACGCGCAGTGGTCAGACCGCAGTGGTCGAACACTGCGTGCGCTTCGCCGGTTGCCGGGGCTTCAACGGGCCGTTCCCTCTGCCCCTCTGGATGAGCCATGTTCAGTTATGCCGCCGGACCGAGCCGCGGTTGTCTCCACGATACGACACGCCCTGGCGTGAGCCCAACTGGCTGGTCACGAGCTGGGAGCCATATCACCCGTTCTCGCTGTCGTGCGGGACCATGGGCCGGTGACCGTCGCTCCCGCCCAGCTCGTGATCGGCCCCGTCCAGCTCGTGATCGGAGAGGAGGAACTGCTGGTGGAACGCGCGGTAGCGGACATCGTCGCGCAGGTGCGGGCCACCGATCCCGCGGTCGAGCTTCGGCGCTACCGGGCCGCCGAGCTCACCCCGGTCACGCTGGGTGACTGCATGTCCCCATCGCTGTTCGCCGAGGCCAGGGTCATCGTGTTGCAGGGGGCACACGAGGTCGGCAAGGACCTCGCCACGGCGATCCTGGAGCAGGCGGCCCAGCCCGCCGAAGGCATCGTGTTCGTGGTCCAGCACGCCGGGGGAGCCCGCAACAAGGCCTTCGCCGATGCACTGCGCACGGGGGGAGCCGCGGTCACCACCTGCGACCGGATCAGGTGGCCCGAACAGCTCTCCGACTTCGTGAAGGCCGAGGTCCGGCGAGCGGCCGGCCGGATCAGTGCGGACGCGGTCGGGCTGCTGATCGAGGCGGTGGGCTCCGATCTACGCGAGCTGGCGGCGGCCACCGGTCAGTTGGTCGCAGACACCGGGGGCGACGTCGACGAGCAGGCGGTGCGGCGGTATCACCGTGGCCGCGCGGATGTCACGGGTTGGGCCGTCGCGGACAAGGCCGTTGCCGGTGATCGGGCGGGTGCGTTGGAGGCGCTGCGCTGGGCGCAGGCGCTCGGCGTGCCGTCGGTGCTCATCGCCGACGCGCTCGCCGACGGTATCCGCACCTTGGCGAGGGTGGGTTCGGCGGGGCGGGGCGACCCGAACCGGCTTGCGGGCGAGCTCGGCATGCCTCCCGGCAAGATCCGCAAGGCGCAGCAGCAGGTGCGGCACTGGCACCCCGACGCGCTGGCCGCGGCCTTCGCGCTGGCCGCTCAGGTGAACGCCGACGTCAAGGGCGCGGCCGCCGATGCCGGCTATGCCCTGGAGCGGGCGGTCCTGCAGATCTGCGCTGCCCGCGGCCCCCGCTGAGACAGGCCCGGGCACGACGACGGCGCCGCCCCACGGGAGAGGGCGGCGCCGTCGAAGTGAGCGCGGAGGTCAGACGGAGACGGTGGTGACCCGCTTGGCCATGGCCGACTTGCGGTTGGCGGCCTGGTTCTTGTGGATGACGCCCTTGCTGGCGGCCTTGTCCAGCGCCCTGCTGGCGGCACGCTGGAGCGCGGTGGCCTTCTCGGTGTCACCGGCCTCGGTCGCCTCGCGGAAGCGCCGAACGGCGGTGCGGACTGAGGATCGGACCGACTTGTTGCGCTGCCTGCGCTTCTCGTTGGTCTTGACCCGCTTGATCTGGGACTTGATATTGGCCACGCTGAGTGCCTCGAGTTCTTCCTGCCGCTGGTGTACGTCCTCGTTCAGAAGGCCCTGGCGGCGGGTCTAGCTTGCTTTCACGCCGGGCGCTCGACGGTCAATGCTACAGCGCCGGGCCGTACCGGCGAAATCGCCCTCGCCGGGCGGGCTCACCAGCTGCGGTAGGGCAGGAACTTCCCGTTCAGGGTGATCCGGACGCGGTCGCCCTTCGGGTCAGGTACCCGCTCGAGGTCCATCTCGAAGTCGATGGCGCTGACGATGCCGTCGCCGAACTCCTCACGGACCAATTCGGTGATCGTGTTCCCGTAGACCTGCACCATCTCCTGGAGCCGGTAGACGATCGGCTCCGAGGTGTCGACGACGTCGCGGCCACGCACCGCCGGCAGCGTCAGTGCCTCGACGACGGCCGCGTCGAGGTCGAGCACCGAGCCCAGCGTGGCCGCTTGTTCCGCGGTGATCAGATGCTGCCCGAGCAGCGCGGCGGTGGTCCACACGGTGGACCGTTCGATGGCCGCTCCCAGGTCGGCCCAGCGCACTTCGGATCGACGTTTGGCGGCGAGTACCGCCGCGGCGGCCAGCTTGCGGTCCAGGGGAGGCAACGGAGTGACACTCATGAGGCGATCTTCACGGCCCGCCGCGTCGAGGGCAAGGCGGGGGAGCGGCAGGAAGTCCGCGGCATCGCCCGGCGGCCCGTCGGGTCGATGCCGGGCACACCCGCCCGGTGATCAGTGGGCGCTGCAGATACGCCGTTCGGCGGCAGCCCCGGGCCGCCGCCGGCGCGTAGCGTCCGAACTCACCGCTGCGGCCT
>JBKJPD010000592.1:0-2562 GCA_046595345.1 Pseudonocardia sp. | reverse complement strand
GTACCGCAGCGATCTGCGCGCCCGACCCGGTTCCGGACGCGCCGGTGCTGCCCTGCACACCCAACACCGGCTTTGTCGCGGTGCCGGTGGACATGATCTCCTGCGCCACCCGCTTGGCCTGGTCGACGGGGATCGCGAAGCCCAGGCCGATGCTGCCGCTGCTCTGCGCGCCGCTCGTCGCGATGGCGGAGTTGATGCCGACGACCTGGCCGTCGAGGTTCACCAGCGGGCCGCCGGAGTTGCCCTGGTTGATGGGCGCGTCGGTCTGCAGGCCGTTGTAGACCACTCCCGACCCGTCCTCGCCCTGCACCTCCACGGTGCGGTTGAAGGCGCTGACAATGCCGGTGGTGACGGTGCCGGTGAGGCCCTGCGGCGACCCGATCGCGACGACCTGCTCCCCGACCTGGACGTCGGAGCTGCGGCCCAGCGCCGCCGGGGTCAGGCCGGAGACGCCTTCGAGCTTGAGCACAGCGAGGTCGTAGCTCGGTGAGGTCCCGACGACCGTGGCCCGGTGCTCGCTGCCGTCGGCCAGCGTGACGGCGATCTCGCCGGTGGACCCGGCGACGACGTGGTTGTTGGTGAGGACGTTGCCGTCGGCGGTGAGGATCACGCCGCTGCCCTCCGCGCTGCCCTGGTTCGTCGCCACCCGGATATCGACGGTGCTCGGCATCGCCTTCGCGGCGGCAGCGGCCACCGACCCGGGGACCAAGCTCGACGCATTGGTGATCGACGGTGCTGAGGTGAGCTGTGTCGACGAGGACCCGTCGCCGAGCAGTGCGTACGCCCCGACGAAGCCGGCACCACCACCGACGAGGCCGGCGATCAGCGCGGCCGCCACGATTCCGCCCATTGCGCGGCCCCGGCGCGGCCCCCCGCTCACCGCGGTGGGCGGGGGGCCGTAGGCGTAGGGATTGGCGCCGTACGCCGGCCAGGCCGGGCCGGCGGTGGGGGCCGCCGGCCCGGGGTTCGGCTGAGAGCCTGGGTGGGCCGCCGCTCCGGCATAGGGCGGGACAGGGTACTGCTCGGTCCGGGAGTAGTCGGTCGGAGCGCGCGCGTCCCGGCCCTGTTCGTTCTGCTCGTCGCTCATGTATCCCACGGTGCGCTTCGAGCCTGGGAGGGAGCTGAGGACTGCCTGGGAATCTGTTCGCGGTTTTGCCCTGTCGGCCGCCACCGTGGCGGGCGTGGCTGACGGTCGACCAGGTGCGCCGGGCAACTACCAGGCGCCGCCCGACATCGCCGCGGAGCGCGTCCGGAACCCCGCCGTGCCCTCGACGATGTTGCGCTTCAGGTCGGCCTTGCTGCGGACGCCGGCCGTCACCGTCGGCCCCAACGCCTTCGCGATCTTCTTGAGCATCGGCGTGGTGAACCGGCGGTCGTGTTCGTCGAGGTAGGCGGCCACCTCCGCGGGTGTCGTCAGGCGGCGGATCGCCTCGACCGCGGTGGTGACCTCGGCGGTGACCTCGGCGGTGACCTGCGGGCCGGCAGGGGCACTCCGGGCGGCTGCGCGCACCGGCTGCGTAGCGGGGACGGCGACAGCGACGGCGACCGCGACAGGCGGGTCGTCGTCGGTGCGGAACACGAGCCGCGCCCGCCCGATGGCGAGGTCCTCCAGCTGCGCCGGGGTCAGTTCGCGCAGCATGTCGATGGCGTGCTGCATCGCGGCGGCAACGGTCGACGGGGCGGTCATGCCGCCGTCCGGTCCAGCACGGAGGACAGCTCCGAGACCAGGTCCCGCAGCTCACGGGTGAGGGCGCGGCCGGTGCCGCCCAGTATCACTGGGATGCCGTGTTCGGGAGCGGGCCCGTACACCGCCTTGCTGTCGCGGATGGTGGTGGAGAACGTCGGCACGTCGCGCGCCTCGATCCGGCTGATCACGCTGCGCTGGGACTCGATGGGCCGGCCATCGTGGTTCTGCACCATCGTGAACACCACCGCGGCGGGCGGGCGTTCGATCGGGCCGGGGCCGCGCTTGTTGTACTCCTCGGTGAAGTCGCGGATCTTGAGCCCGAGCGAGTCGATGCCGTTGGTCGAGAGGTAGTCCGGCTTGGTGGGGATGAGCAGCAGGTCGCTGGCCGCTACGGCGTTCTTGGCGATCAGCCCGAAGTTCGGCGCGCAGTCGATCAGGGCGACGTCGTAATCCGCGAGGGACTTGTGGGCGAGCCCGGCGCGCAGCCGCCCGTGCAGCTGCCCGAACCGCGAGGGGTCGTTGAGCAACTGGGCCGCCAGTGCGGTGTCGATGTCGGCGAGGTCCCGGTGCGACGCGATGAGATCCAGGTTGCCCTTCGACAGTTTCCGGTGCACCCGCGACGGCGACGAGACCAGCTCTGCCGGGTTCTCCATCTCCACACCGCTGTCGAGCCCGTCGAACCAGTGCTTGATGGTCTGCGTGGGCAGCAGCCGGTCAGCCCATTCGCTCTGGGTGAAGAACGAGATGGTCAGGCTGGCCTGGGCGTCGAGATCGACGAGCAGCACCTTCGCACCGCGGGCCGCGAGCCCGGCGCCGAGGTTGGCGGTGAGGGTGGTCTTGCCTACCCCACCCTTGTGGTTGATGATCGAGACGAC
>JBKJPD010000277.1:0-2684 GCA_046595345.1 Pseudonocardia sp. | reverse complement strand
CAGGGCTACGGGCAGCAGCCCTACGGCCAGCAGCCCCCGCAGGGCTACGGGCAGCAGCCCTACGGCCAGCAGCCCCCGCAGGGCTACGGGCAGCAGCAGCCCTACGGCCAGCCGCAGGGGTACGGGCAGGGCGGCTACCCCGGGGGTTCGCCGAACGCGTACGCGCACTGGGGAACCCGGCTCGGTGCCTTCGCGGTCGACTACCTCGGCCCGGTCATCGTCGTGTATGTCATCGTCATCATCCTGAGCTCCATCAGCAACGCCCTGGGCATCATCGGCGGCCTGCTGTACCTCGGCCTGCTGGGCTTCGAGATCTGGAACCTGTTCATCCGCCAGGGCAAGACCGGTCAGTCCATCGGCAAGGGGCTGTTCGGCATCATGCTCATCGACGAGCAGACCGGTCGTCCGCCCGGTAGCGGCATGACGTTCGTGCGGTACCTGGCCAAGATCGTCGACAGCATCATCTGCTACGTCGGCTGGCTGTTCCCGCTGTGGGACGCCAAGCGGCAGACGGTGTCCGACAAGATCATGCACACCGTGGTCGTCCCGGGCGGGGACCCCGCCCAGAAGAAGTTCTGACCCTCCCGGGTTCCTCGACGGCGCGGTCGGCCCCCTGGCGGGGCCCGGCCGCGCTGGCCGTCGTGGGTGTCGCCGGGTGCGCGGTGGTGTGGTTCGCGGACCCGACGACCCCCGGCGGGATCCTCCCGGTCTGCCCGACGAAGGCGCTGCTGGGCATCGACTGCCCCTTCTGCGGTGGTCTGCGGGCGGCGTACGCCCTGCTGCACGGCGACCTCGTCGGGGCCCTGCGCTACAACGCCCTCGCCCTCGTGCTGCTCGTGGTCGGGGGATGGGTGGGTGCCACGTGGGTGCGGGGGGCCCGGACCGGCCGCCCCGGGCTGCACCGTGACCTCCTGCACCGCCTGCTCCCCGTGCTGTACCTGCTGGCCGCCGTCTGGTTCGTCGTCCGGCTGCTGCCCCTCGGCGTGCCGCACGTCTGAGCGCAGCCGTGGGCCGTCCCCGGTGGGACACTGGGGCGGTGAGGCTGTACCGCGACCACGCCGTGGTGCTCCGGCTGCACAAGCTCGGCGAGGCGGACCGCATCGTCACCCTGCTGACCCGCGAGCACGGGCTGGTGCGTGCCGTGGCCAAGGGGGTGCGCCGCACCCGGAGCAAGTTCGGGGCCCGGCTGGAGCCCTTCGCCCACGTGGACGTGCAGCTCTACCCGGGCCGCAACCTCGACATCGTCACCCAGGTCGTCACCGCCGATGCGTTCGGCGCCGACCTCGTGGCCGACTACGGCCGCTACACCACTGCGTGCGCCGTGCTGGAGACCGCCGAGCGGCTCGCCGGTGAGGAACGGTCCCCGGTGCCGCGGCTGCACCTGCTCACCGTGGGAGCCCTGCGCGCCCTGGCCGCCGGGCAGCGCGACCCCCAGCTCGTGCTGGACGCGTTCCTGCTGCGCGCCATGACCTTCGCGGGGTACGCCCCCGCGCTGGCCGAGTGTGCCCGCTGCGGCGCACCCGGCCCGCACCGCGGCTTCCACGTGGCCGGCGGGGGAGTGGTGTGCGTGCACTGCCGCCCCGCCGGGTCCACCACGCCCGCCCCCGAGGTGGTGCCGCTGCTGCTGGCGCTGCTGGAGGGCCGGTGGTCGGACACCGAGGACGCGTCGGCCCAGGTCCGTGCCCAGGCCAGCGGGCTGGTGGCCGCACACCTGCAGTGGCACCTGGAGCGCTCGCTGCGCACCCTGCCCCTGGTGGAGCGGAACCCGCCCGAGGTGTTCCCCACCCGCGAGGCCCGCGAGGCGCCCGCGGACCCTGGCCCGGACGAGCCGCTGGGGCAGGATGGGGACCGTGATCTCACGCCGACGCCCGTCCCCCACGGCTGAGCGCGGCCCGGTCCGCCCGCCGGACCCGCACCCCTCCGGCGCCCGCCCCCCGCTGATCCAGCCCGAGCTGGTCCCGCGCCACGTCGCCCTCGTGATGGACGGCAACGGGCGCTGGGCCCAGGAGCGTGGCCTGCCGCGCACCGCCGGGCACGAGAAGGGCGAGGCCGTCCTGATGGACGTCATCTGCGGCGGCATCGAGCTCGGCATCAGCCACATATCCGCCTACGCGTTCTCCACCGAGAACTGGAAGCGCAGTCCCGACGAGGTCCGCTTCCTGATGGGGTTCAACCGCGACGTCATCCGTCGGCGGCGCGACCAGCTGCACGAGTGGGGCGTCCGGATGCGTTGGGTCGGGCGCCGACCACGGCTGTGGGGCTCGGTCATCAAGGAGCTCGAGACCGCGCAGGAGCTCACCCGGGACAACACCGGGCTGACGCTCTACTTCTGCGTCAACTACGGGGGCCGGGCCGAGATCGCCGACGCCGTGCAGCAGATCGCCGAGCAGGTGCAGCGCGGCAAGCTCAGGCCGGGGTCGATCGACGAGAAGACGATCGCCCGCCACCTGCCCGAGCCGGACATGCCCGACGTCGACCTGTTCGTGCGGTCGTCGGGGGAGCAGCGCACGAGCAACTTCCTGCTGTGGCAGAGCGCGTACGCCGAGATGGTCTTCCAGGACACCCTGTGGCCCGACTACGACCGTCGGCACCTGTGGCAGGCGATCCAGACCTACGCCGAGCGAGACCGCCGCTACGGCGGGGCGGTCGACCTGCCGACCAGCTGACTAGCGCGCGCAGTCGGC
>JBKJPD010000229.1:0-9975 GCA_046595345.1 Pseudonocardia sp. | reverse complement strand
TGCTGACCCTTCGGGAGCAGCCCGAACCACCGGGCGGCGAGACCGGTGCGCCCCGCCGGGGACAGCTCGCCGTGCAGGCGGACCCGCGCCAGCCCGCCGTCGGGGTGGATGTCCAGGCGCACGTGGCTGACCTCCGGGCCCGCGGCCAGCCGGAAGCGGTGGCGGGTGTCGGGCAGCAGCCGGGTGCGTGTCAGCAGGTCCGTCCACACCCCGTCCGGGCCGGAGCGCCCCCGCAGCGACGCCCACCCGGGCGCGTTGCCGACGAAGCAGCGCGTGTCGAGCTCGGCGAGCACGACGGTTCCTGGCCCGGCGAGCCGGAACTCCACCCAGTCGTTGCCGTCGTCGCGGCGACGCGCGGTCTCCCAGCCCTCCCCCATCACCCGGGCCTCGCCGGGGGCGATGAGGTTGGTCGGCGCGGAGTAGAACATGTTGCTGCAGGCCACGACCGCGCCGCCGTTCTCCAACGCGGCGAGATCGATCGCGCCCGCCGGCAGGAACCGCGGGTCGACGACGGGGTCCCCGTGTACCCGCAGTCGGGCCACCCCGCCGTCGGGGAACTGGCACAGCCGCACGTGGGTGACCCGCTGCTCGGCGTCGACCGGGTAGGCGTTGCGGGTGTCCCCCTCGGCCGGACTGCGCGGCACCAGCGGCAGCCACGACGCCCCCTCCAGTTCTGCCGCCGACGGGTAGCCCTCCACACCGGCGCCCTGAACCGAGATCTCCGGGGGGAAGTTGCCGGTGAAGTAAGAGGTGTCGACCACCACGCCGCGGACCACACCGGGGATCCCGAGCGCCACGATCGCCCAGTCGTGGCCCGGCTCCCGGCGACGCCGGGACTCCCAGCCGTCCATGATCTGGCCCTTGTGCCCGAAGCTGTAGGGCTGGAACACCGGTGCAGCGTGCGTGATCAGGTTCTCCCGGTCGGCGAACAGTTCGTCGTTGGCGGCGACAACGCTGCCGCCGAGCCTGCGGTCGGCCAGATCGACCAGCCGGGTGAATTGCGCGTCGCTCATGTCTCTCCTCGCGTCCGGAACTGCTCTTGAGGTGATCCACCCGCAGCCGCCGAGACCATGACCATCGGCCGCCGCCGCGTCGATGTTGCCGAACGATAGCTGGGCAAGGACAGGTACTGGATGTGGTGATCACCGGACCGGGTGGGGGCGGCGGACATCGCGCCACCCGCCGTTTGACGGCTTCGACACACCGGTCTACCTTCCAATCCGTGCAGCGGGAACATCTTCTCGCAGAGCGGGAGCCGGACGACGGCGAGCTGGTCACCCGCCCGCTCGATGACAACGGGCAGGGCAACACGCACTCGACGCCCGCCTTCGCCGCACACCGCGCCGTCGGGGACCGCGACGCGGTGCGCGGCCCGGTCACGGTCGGGCCGCCGGCCACGGCCCGGGCTGCGAGCGCGTGATGGGCATCGTCCTGGGAGCCAACAGCTACGGGAAGTCGGGCAACCACCTGTTCAAGGTGGTCCGCTCCGCCGACCGGCACGAGGTCCGCGACTACCGCGTGGACATCAGCCTGACCGGCGACTACCACGCGGCACACGTCGAGGGCGACAACACCGACGTGCTGGCCACCGACACCATGCGCAACACGGTGTACGCGATCGCCGCGCAGCACGACTTCGACAGCCCCGAGCAGCTCGGCGGGCACCTGGTCGAGCACCTGCTCACCCAGCCCAGGGTGGAGGACGTCTCGGTTCGGCTCGTGGAGCAGCGTTGGGAGCGCATCGTCGCGTCGTCGAGGGACGTTGCGGGAGTCGTCACAGGTGGCGAGCCCCACCACCACGCGTTCACGAAGGCGGCCGGCGGGCGGCACACGGCGACGGTGCAGGGATCCACCGCCGGTCACAGCTCCGGCTCGGGGATCACGGCCGCTGCCCGGATCAGCGTCGTGTCGGGGATCGAGGACCTGCAGGTCCTCAAGACCACCGAATCCGGGTGGTCGGGGTTCGCCGAGGGTGGCTACCGGACGCTGCGCGACACCGACGACCGGATCCTCGCCACCAGCGTCACCGCAACCTGGACCTACAGCAGGTCCGATGTGGACTTCAACAGGGTGTGGGACGGCGTTCACGAGCAGATCGCCACGACCTTCACCGACCACTTCAGCCCGTCCGTGCAGCACACCATCTACCGGATGGGCACCGCGGTACTGGAGCGGTTCACCGAGATCGACCGCATCTCCTTCGAGTTGCCCAACCGGCACCACATCTCCTATGACCTCGCACCGTTCGGCATCCCGAACGACAAGGAGATCTTCTGTGTCACCGTCGAGCCGTACGGGCTCATCACCGCGACCGTCCACCGCGACTGAGAAACACCGGCACCGGAGGGGGTAACAGCCGTGGCCAGAACCGCCCCACCCGATTCCGGCGGCCCTGCCGACACCGCCAAGGACCGCAGCGCCGGCAGGCACCCGGTCGACCAGGTGCCACCGCTGCCACAGTTGGCGGTCTACGGCTTCCAGCACGTGCTCGCGTTCTACGCCGGCGCTGTGATCGTGCCGATCCTGCTCGCGAACGCCATCGGCCTGTCCCCCGAGCAGCTCGCCTACCTGATCAACGCCGACCTGTTCACCTGCGGCATCGCCTCGCTCATCCAGACGATCGGCTTCTGGAAGATCGGGGTGCGGCTGCCGCTGCTCCAGGGCGTCACGTTCGCCGCCGTCTCCCCGATGATCAGCATCGGGCTCGCGGCCGGCGGCGGGACCCCCGGCCTCCAGGCGATCTTCGGCTCGGTCATCGTGGCGGGGATCTTCGCGTTCCTCGTCGCCCCGTTCTTCGCCAACCTGATCCGGCTGTTCCCGCCGATCGTCACCGGCACCGTCATCACCGTCATCGGCGTGGTGCTCCTCTCGGTCGCCGCGCTGGACGCCGGCGGCGGCGGCGCCAGTCAGTTCACCGACCCGCCCACGTTCGGAGCGTTGCCCAACCTCGCATTGGCCGGCTTCACCCTTCTGGTCATCCTGGTGCTGTACCGGTTCTTCCGCGGCTTCATCGCGACGATCGCGGTCCTGCTCGGGCTGATCATCGGGACCGGGGCCGGTGCGATCTTCGGATTCGTCGACTTCAGCCGGGTCGGCGAGGCAGCCGTGCTCGGCGTCACCACGCCCTTCTACTTCGGCCCGCCGACGTTCAACTTCGCAGCGATCATCGCCATGATCATCATCATGCTCATCACCATGGTGGAGACCACCGGTGACGTCTTCGCCCTCGGTGAGATCGTGCAGAAGCCGGTGGGCAAGATCGACGTTGCGCGCGCGCTACGGGCCGACGGCCTGGCCACCGCGATCGGCGGGTTGCTCAACTCCTTCCCGTACACCGCCTTCGCCGAGAACGTCGGGTTGGTGCGGCTGACGAAGGTACGCAGCCGTTACGTCGTCGCGACCGCGGGCGTCTTCATGATCCTCATCGGGCTGGTCCCCAAGGTGGGGGCCGTGGTCGCGGCCATCCCGCCGCCGGTGCTCGGCGGGGCGGCGTTCGCACTGTTCGGCACCGTCGCCGTCGTCGGCGTGCAGATCCTGCGCCGGGTCGACTTCCACGACGAGCGCAACGTCATCATCCTGGCGATCAGCCTGGGCATGGCACTGACCCCGACGGTCTACCCGGATATCTTCGCCCAGTTCCCCGAGGCCGTCCGGACCATCATCACCAGCGGCATCACGATGGGCGCCAGCACCGCGA
Source organism: Pseudonocardia sp. (assembly GCA_046595345.1). Classification (GTDB taxonomy): domain Bacteria; phylum Actinomycetota; class Actinomycetes; order Mycobacteriales; family Pseudonocardiaceae; genus Pseudonocardia. The sequence goes on along the minus strand of JBKJPD010000229.1, from coordinate 6,278 downwards.
TCCTGCTCAACCTGGTGTTCAACGTGTGGGGCGGGCACCGCGACGTGGTGACCGCGGTGCCGCCCACCCCACGGAACGAGGACGTGCTCAGCATCGACCAGGTCAACCAGTTCGACGAGGATCAGTTCGTGGCCACGTTCGACGGGCTGTTCCAGAAGACAGGGTGGGTCGCCGGGAACGCGCACGGGTCCGCGCCGTTCCGCGACGTCTACGACGTGCGCAAGGCCTTCCACGACGCGATGTTCCACGCCGACCCGGCGCGCCAGCTCGCGCTGATCTGCTCCTACCCCGATCTGGCCGATCGCGACCTGCACGGCACGCGTCCCACCACGCGCTCGGTGGTCGACCAGGCCGTCGCCGGGCTGGACCGGCTCACCAACGACGAGTACCAATCCTTCGACGAGCTCACCCGGGCCTACCGGGACAAGTTCGGCTTCCCGCTGGTGGTCTCGGTGCGCGAGCACACCAAGGAGACGATCCTGGAACAGGGCAACGCGCGGCTGTACAACTCGCCCGCCGCCGAGCGGGCCACTGCGCTCGTCGAGATCAGCAAGATCGCGAACCTGCGGCTGGCCGACCTCGTCGAGGAGCCCTCCGTCGGAGGGCCGGCCGTCGGGGCCGGGTCCTGATGGCGAGGACCGTGCTGCGCGGCGCCAGGTGGCCGGGCGACGTTGCGATGATCGACGGGTACATCGTCGCGGTCGGAGTGGTGGCCGCGGAGCCCGGCGACGAGGTGGTGCGCGTCGACGGCGACATCGTCACGGCCGGCCTGGTCAACACCCATCACCACTTCTACCAGTGGATGACGCGGGGCTGGGCCTTCGACTGCACGCTGTTCGGCTGGCTGAGAACGCTCTACCCGGTATGGGCGCGACTGACTCCCGAGGACGTCGAGGCGGCCGCGGCCGTCGCGATGGGCGAGCTGGCGCTGTCGGGCTGCACGACCGCGGCCGACCACCATTATCTGGTGCCGGGCGGTGACGACTCGGTGTTCGACGCGATCGCCGCCGCACGGGCCCGGATCGGCATCCGGGCCCACATCGCCCGCGGCTCGATGGACCTCGGTCAGAGCCGGGGCGGGCTGCCCCCGGACTCGGTGGTCGAGGACCTCGACGACATCCTGGCCTCCACCGAGGCCGTGCACGCCCGGCTGCACGACGGCGACACGGTGGTCGTGACGGTCGCCCCGTGCAGCCCGTTCAGCGTGACGCCGAATCTCATGACCGAGTCGGCGGCGCTGGCACGACGCCTCGGGCTGCGGCTGCACACCCACCTCGCCGAGACCCTCGACGAGGAGGCGGGCTGCCTGCGGCGGTTCGGCCGCCGCCCGCTCGAGGTGCTCGACGACATGGGCTGGATCGCCCCGGACGTGTGGGTCGCGCACGGCATCCATTTCGACGACCGCGAGGTGGCCCGCCTCGGCGCCACCGGCACGGGCGTCGCGCACTGCCCGTCGAGCAACTGCCGGCTGGGCTCGGGGATAGCGAGGGTGCGCGACCTGGTTGCAGCCGGTGCACCGGTCGGGCTCGGGGTCGACGGCGTGGCGTCCAACGAGGTCGGCGCCCTGTTCCCGGAGCTGCGGATGGCGCTGTACCTGGCGCGGCAGCGCGACCTGTCCGCCGAGACGTTCCTGCCCGCCGACGTGCTGGCCCTGGCCACCGAGGGTGGCGCCCGCTGCCTGGGCCGCGACGACATCGGACGGCTGGAACCGGGATTCAGGGCCGATGTGGTCGTCTGGCCCGGCGACGACATCGCCGACGTCCTCGACCCGCTGGCAGGGCTCGTACTGGGGCCCGACCGGAAGGCCCGGCACGTGTTCGTCGGTGGGCGTTACGTGGTGCGCGACGGGCAACTGCGCGGTGCGGACCTCGCCGAACTGCACCGTGACCTGGCCCGCCGGGCGCGGCGGCTGTGGCCCGAGGGGGCCCGTTGACGGCTCCCGGCGGGCTGGAGCGGCTGAACGCCCTGGACACCCCGATCGCCACCGGGGCGCTGCGCGCGTGCAACGGGAGCACCGCCTGGATCTCCGCGGTGGTCTCCGGACGCCCGTACCCGAGCGTCCGCGCGCTGCTCGACGCCTCCGACGAGGCCTGCCGCCGGCTGGGCCCGGCCGATGTCCGGGAAGCGCTCGACGACCACCCGCGGATCGGCGAGCCCGCGCGCGGAGGCGGCGAACAGGCCCGGTTGTCGCGGCAGGAGCAGGCGTCGGTCGGCGGCGCAGACGGTGACCTGCGCGAGGCGATCGCGTTGGGCAACCGGGCCTACGAGGAGCGCTTCGGCCGGGTCTTCCTGATCCGGGCGGCCGGGCGCGCTCCGGCGGAGATCCTCGCGGAGCTGCGCCGCAGGCTGGTCGGTGATCCGGTGACCGAGGACGTCGAGGTTGCCGAGCAGCTCTGCCAGATCACCCGGCTGCGACTGGAAGGGCTGGTCAGATCATGAGCACGCTGTCCACCCACGTGCTGGACGCCACCACGGGCACACCGGCCGACGGCATGCGGATCGTCCTGCGCCGCCGGGCCCCGGACGGGAGCTGGGTGGACCTGGGCGAGCACCGCACCGACGGCGACGGCCGGGTGCGCGACCTGGCACCCGGTGGGTTGCGACCCGGCGTGCACCAGCTGCTGTTCGACACCGGGGTGTGGTTCGCCACGGCCGGCCGCCGCGGCTTCTACCCCGAGGTCTCGGTCGCCTTCGAGATCACCGACGAGCCCCATCTGCACATCCCACTGCTGGTGAGCCCGTACGCCTACTCCACCTACCGCGGCAGCTGAGCGCAACCTCGGGTAGCGAGATCGTCGTCGACACCCTGCCCGACACGCCGGTACGAAGTAGTCACCAGCCGACATAGGCCGCGACCTCCTCGGTGGTCGAGCTGTCCCGGAGGTCCGCGACCAGATCCGCGGCCAGTTCCGGATCGACGAGCATCCGCTGCACGAGCGCGCGAAGCACCTCCTGCGGCGGCAGTTCCGGACGGCCCAGACCCGCGCCGGTCCGCTCACACCACTGCTGCAGGGCGCCGTACCCGGCCAGTGGCTGCAGTGCCGTCAACGCCGCAGCCTGGTCGCGCGCCGGGCTCAGCCTTGCCGGAAGAGCCCGCCCGACCGACCCACACCAGCCGACCCCGCCGGTCGAGAGTCCGATCCGTTCCTGCCGCTGAGCTCCACGCTCCACCATGTCAACTCCTCCGCCGTCTTGGCCTGGCGAATCGTGGACCCCGACCCCCCCGATCGGGCTAATTGATGACAGTCCTGTCATCGAACTGTCACCCCGGGTAACGAGCTGACGATCAGCACGGGAGGCCACAACGCTGCGGTGTCGATCAGGAAAACGCAGCTCAACGCGCTGGCAAACGATCGACGACCGCAGATCTCCCGGCTGTGGAGTCCACGATCATGACGGCGCCAGGCCGTCATACCGCCGACGTCGGGGCTCCAAACATGCAGGAACTCGGGATGAGCGCACTGCTGGTCGTCGATGATGATGAGCGCATCCGGCGGCTGCTTCGCCGTGTGCTCCAGTCCGAGGGATTCGTCGTCGAGACCGCGGCGACGGGCGCCGAGGCACTCGTCGCCGCCCGCCGCCGGGCGCACGACCTGATCCTGCTCGATCTGATGCTGCCGGACATGACGGGCGCCGAGGTCCTTACCGGGCTGCTCGCCGGGAACCCCGCGGCACGGGTCCTCGTCCTGTCCGCGGTCTCCGAGATTGACCGCCGGGTCCAGATCCTCGACATGGGCGCGCTGGACTTCCTGCCCAAGCCCTTCGCGATCGCCGAACTGCTCGCTCGGGTACGGGTCCGGCTCCGCGAGGGCATACCGACCGGCACCACCCGCTGGATGGCCGTCGGCGACCTGCGGCTGGACACCGAACGCCGCGAGCTGCACGTGGGGGGCAAACCCGTCCGCCTGTCCCAACGGGAGTTCGTGCTCCTCGGACACCTCATGCGCCGGGCAGGGCAGGTCTGAAGTCGCGAGGAACTGCTCGCCTTCGTCTGGGGGTACCACTTCGACCCGGGAAGCAACGTCGTCTACGTCTACATCCGCAGGCTGCGGGCCAAGCTCGGACTGAAAAGAATCGAGACGGTGCGGAATGTCGGATACAGCCTCCTTGCGATCTAACCGTGCGCTGGTCGCGAGCTGGGCCTGTTTCGCAGCCGTGAACACCGTCCTCTTGTGGTTTCTCCCCGAAGTGCAGTCCATCCCGTTCCACCTCGTCTGGATCAGCCTCGCGCTCGTGTTCGGGCTGCGGCCGTGGAGGGACCGCACCATGCTCGTCGCGCGCGGTGGTGGTCACCATCGTGCCGGCCGTGTTACTGGTGCACCACGCCCTGATCGGTGTGGTCGGCATCCAGGAAGTCTCCGAGGTCCCGTTGATGACCGCGGTGTTCCTGGGCATGGTCTGGCAGGTCAACCGCCGCCAACAGGCGATGGGCGAACTGCACAGGATCGCGGAGAGTCAGCAACTGTTCGTCCGGGCCGGCTCCCACGAGCTGCGCAATTCGATCACCGTCGCACGGGGCTATGCCGAACTGATCCGCGCGGCGCGCCCCGATGGCCAGACCGGCGAGGACACTGCCATCCTCGTGGAGGAGCTCGTCAAACTCGACGTGCTGACGGCCCGGCTGGCCACCCTCGTCACGCTCGAGCACCAGCCGACGCTGAGCCGGATCGACCTGGATGCCGTTCTCGACAAGACCGTTCGCCGCTGGTCGGCGGTGGCCGAGCGGGGGTGGCTGTCGACCGGGACGGCCGGGGTCGTGCTCGGCGACCCGGACCGGCTGGAGGCCATGCTGGACAGCCTGATCGAGAACGCGGTGAAGTTCACCGCGATCGGGGACCGGATCGAGCTGTCCGCACGGAAGGCCGGCGACTCCGTCGTCCTCGAGGTGATCGACACCGGGGAGGGGATTCCCGAGACCGACCTGCCGCACATCTTCGACTGGTTCCGCTCGGGGAGCACAGCGGGCGAGCGCGCCGGTAGTGGCCTCGGCCTCGCCATCGCCCGGGCCGCCGCCGAGGCACGAGGGGGAACCCTCACTGTCGACAGCCGCCTGGGGTATGGCACGACCTTCACCGCGAGCATCCCGGCCAGCCCTCCATCGCTCGGGCAGGCCTGACGGCACCGATGGCCCGGCGAGGACTCACAGCCGGCGACCGCCTCACAGCCACGCCTCACAGCCACCGCCTCACAGCCACCGACCCGCTTCCACCTGCGCGTGGAACTGCTCGACGAGCTGGTTGAACAGCGCCGGTTCCTCCAGGTTGGTGAGGTGCCCGGAGCGGGGCAGGACCGCGAGCCCGGCGTGCGGGAGGACCCGGCGCAACATCAGGTCGGTATCGAGCACCGCGTCGTCCGCGTCCCCGGCGACGATCAGGGTGGGCACGGCCATCGTCGCCAGCTCGGCACGCAGGGCGTAGAGCGACGGGCGTGCGGCCTGCACGCCGCGCATCGTCAGGGCGGCGCCTACGGCGTCGTGCGCGGCGAGGATCCGCAGGTGCTCGACGTATCCCTCCGGGTCCTTGTCCCGCAGCAGCAGCCGCGACGGCCCGGCGCCGTAGCGCAGCGCCGCCGCCTCGGCACCCTCGGTCTCGTAGAGCTGCGCCAGCGCCAGCGACTCTGCTCGGAACGCCTCGGCGTGCTCGGGCGGAGCACCGTAGCCGCACCCCGCGACGACCAGCGACAGCGCCCGCCCGGGATGGCGCAACCCCAGGTGCAGCGCGCAGAACCCGCCCATCGAGTTGCCGATGATGTGCGCCGCGTCGACCCCGGCCGCGTCGAGCACCGCCACCGCATCGGCGACGGCGCTGTGCTGGGAGTAGGCCCCCGGATCCGCCGGAACCCCGGACGGCGGGTAGCCGCGGGCGTCGAAGGTCAGGCAGCGGTGCCGCCGGGCGAAGTGCGCCACCTGCGGGCGCCAGGAGCGGGCGTCTCCGCCGAATTCGTGGATGAACAGCAGCGCCGTGCCACGTCCGGTCTCATACCAGCGCAGCGCGACACCGTCGTCGGTCATGGCGACGGAGGAGGTCACCCCGTCATTCTGCAATCCCTCGGTGACCCCACGGTGAGCCGGCGTCCCCGGCACCGGGCGGCGCCGAACCACCGAACGTGGACACGACAGGTCTTCGGCCGATCGGACGTATCGGGACACCACTCGCCGCGCCGCGCGGCGCGGTGGCCCCATCGGAGGGCGCCCGTGCGTACGGCGGCAGCCTCGGTTGCTTACGTTCGGCTACGGATCTATGACGACACGGTCACGAACAGGACACGGGATTCCCCCC
>JBKJPD010000521.1:0-3635 GCA_046595345.1 Pseudonocardia sp. | reverse complement strand
GGAACCAGTCCTGAGCAGCGCCGCGCCGACGCCGAGCAGCACGTCGAGATCCTCAACCACGGCCCGCGCATCCACGATCTCGACTTCCGCGACATCGCCCCACTCATGCTGAAGATCAACGCGGGTGCGTCACCGGCGGACGCGGTGTGGACGTGGTGTCGACCCGCTCGATGACCGGGTCTTCGGCGAGGCGCTCCGCGCGCTCGCCCCGGAGGGCCGCATCCTGGTGGTCGGGTTCGCCGTCAGAACACCTCGAAGGAACCCCGCGAGACCCGGAACCCGTGCCCGGTGACGGGGTTCTCGCAGCGCATCCCGGTCTCGCGGCTCACGCACATGACACCGGCGAAGCGGACGGCCGCGCCGTAGGCCAGCTTCGGCAGCGTGGGGCCGGCCACCGTGTCCCCGACGCACGACAGCTGCGCAGGCCCGGCGCCCCCGAGCAGCACTCCGCGACCGAAGTCCAGGTCGCAGTCAGCGGGGGTCGGGGGCAGCGTCCAGGTGCGTTCGAGAACGTCGCAGCGCACCTCGTCGGCCGTCATCAGGCAGGCGATGTTACCGCTCGGGGTGGCGAACGCGGCCTGGTCGGTGCCGAACCGCGGGTCGGCGGGCGCGTCGATGACGGTGCTGCCGGCCAGCGGATCCACCGCCACCGACGTCGGCGGTGTCCCGGTCGGCGAGGCCGGCGCCGAGAAGCTGGTCGGGGCCGCGGCCACCGGGGTCGCACCGCCGCCCCGGCCGCGCAGCAGCAGGACTGCGGCCGCCGCGCTGCCCAGGAGCGCCACGGCGACGATCACCGCCACCACGACCCAGGTCCGCCGGGCCGGACCGGGCGGGGCCGGCGCGGGCAGCAGTCGGCGTGAGCCGATGGCGATGGTGGGCCGGTCGGGAGGTTCCGCCGCCGTCGGCGCGTGGGCGGCGGCCACCGGGACCGGGTCCTCGCCGTCCCGCAGCAGCCCCCGGACCTCCGCGGCGGTCGGCCGCGCGGCCGGGTCTTTGGCCAGGCACCCCGCCACGACCTCACGAACGCGGCCGGCCAGCGGTCCGAGATCGGGCTCCGTGGACCGGACGCGGTGCAGCGTCTCCGCGGCCGATTCGGCGGCGAAGGGCGACCGGCCGGTGGCGGCGAACACGAGCAGTGACCCGAAGGAGAACATGTCCCCGGCCGGCCCGATGTCCCGAGCACCCGACGCCTGCTCCGGTGACATGAACGCGGGCGTGCCGAACACCTGCCCGTCCTGCCTCAGCGCCGAGGTGTTCACGGCGCGGGAGATCCCGAAGTCGATGAGCCGGGGCCCGTCGTCGGCGAGCAGGACGTTGGACGGCTTCAGGTCGCGGTGCACCAGCCCGCCGCCGTGCAGCGCGACGAGCCCGTCGGCCATCCGGACGGCCAGCGCGGCGAGGCCCGGCCCGCTGAACGGTCCCTGCTCGTTCACGTAGGCCTGCAACGACGGTCCCTCGACGTAGGCGGTGGCCAGCCATGGCCGCGTCGCCTCCGGATCGGCGTCGAACACCAGGGCGGTGAACCATTGTGGCGCCGAGGCCGCCATCTCGATCTCGTGACGGAACCGTTCCCGAAAGCCCGGGGCGGCGGCCAGTTCGGCGTGAACCACCCTGAGCGCGACCCGGCGGCCCGCGTCGTCCACGCCGAGCAGCACCCGGCCCATCTCTCCGACCCCGAGCCGGGACACGACCCGATAGGGACCGAGGGTGGTGGGGTCGTCCGGTGTGGTGTCCATCACCGACGGAGATTACGGGGTGCCGGTGATCAACGGCCAGAGCCCGTCCGGTCCGCCGGCGAGTACGAGCCTGCCGACCTGGTCGTGCCAGTGGGCCTCCGAGCCGTCCTCGTCGCGCCAGGCCCACAGCCTTGTGGTCAGCAGTCGAAGATCGTGCTCGCGGGTGAAACCGATTGCTCCGTGGACCTGGTGGCTGATCCGGGCGACCGCCCCGGCCGCCTCCCCCGCCCGGGCCTTCGCCACGGCGATCGCGAACCGGGTGGAGGGCGCCATCATCCCGTCGGCGGCAGCCGACCGTGCCGCCGACTCTGCCGCCGCCGAGACGGCCGCCACCTCGGCGGCCGCCAGGGCGAGCTGCTGCTGCACCGCCTGGAAACGGCCGATCGGACGCCCGAACTGCACCCGCTCCCCGGCGTAGCGCACGGTCGCGGCCAGCGCGCCGCGTGCGGCGCCGGCGAGCAGCAGGGCCCGGCCGAGTGCCCCGCGTGCTTCGAGCTCACCGTCGTCGACGGCCACCGCCACCGACTCCGCAGCCACGATCCCGTCGACGGCCACCGCGTCGCGGGGTTCCTCCGCGAGATTGCTGCCGTCGGTGATCGTGAGGATGGCCGGGTCGAGCAGCACCACCCGGTCGCCGGTGCGCACCGCGATCCCGGCGGGGGCCCGCGCCCACGGCACGCGGCGCGGCGTCCCCGACACGCGCCACCCGCCCCCGGCCTTCGCCAGGTCCAGGGTGCCTGTGGTCCCGGCCAGCGGGCCGTCAGGGAGCGGGATCCCGGCGGTGTGCAGCAACCAGCCTGCCTGCAGGTCGGTCTCCACCAGCGGCACGCGAGCAGCGTGCGCCCCCGCCGCGGTCAGCACGGCGGCGGCGTCGGCGAACGTGGCCTCGCTGCCACCCGCCTCCGCCGGAAGGGTGAGCCGGGCGAGCCCGGTCTCCTCGAGGGCCGCCCACAGCGTTGTGTCGAAACCCGTGTCCGACGATGCCGTATCGCCGAAGACCGACTCGGCCAGGTCCCTGAGGTCCGTGTCAGTGGTCACCGGAGCCCCAGTCCGCGCGCGACGATCCCGCGCAACACCTCGTTGGTCCCGCCCCGCAGAGTGAAACCGGGGGCGTGCAGCACCGCGTCGGCAAGCAGCCGCGCGAACCCACCCTCCGCGCCGGGGTCGGGCGGCGTCTCGACGAGCAGCCGAGCCATGTCGATCACCTCGTTCTCGTAGCGGGTTCCCAGGTCCTTGACGACCGCAGCGGCTAGTTCCGGGGCCTGCCCCGACTCGAGCGCTCCGGCGATGGCCAGCGACATCCGGCGCAGCGTCCACAGACGGGCGACGAGCGCGCCGAGGTCCCGGCAGGCACCTGAATCGGCTCCCCCGGCCGCTACCAGCTCCCCCACCAGTGCGGTGAGCAGCGGAAACGTCGAGAGGAATCGTTCCGGGCCGCTGCGCTCGAACGCCAGCTCGCTGGTGACCTGGTGCCAGCCCGAACCGACCTCGCCGAGCACCATGGCGTCGGGGATGAAGACGTGGTCGAACACGACCTCGTTGAAGTGGTGCGCGCCGGTCAGCAGTGGGATGGGGCGGATCTGCACGCCCGGCGCGTCGAGTTCGACGATGAACTGACTCAGGCCCGCATGCCGGTTGTTCTCGTCGCGTGCTGCGGATCGGGCGAGTGCGAAGAACGCGTGTGCGTGGTGTGCGCCCGACGTCCACACCTTGGTGCCGGTGAGCGCCCAGCCCCCGTCGACCTTCTCTGCCTTCGTCCGGACGGCCGCGAGGTCCGACCCGGCGTCCGGCTCGCTCATGCCGATACCGAAGTACACCTCCCCCGCGGCGATGCCCGGCAGGAACTTCCGCCGCTGCCCCTCGGTGCCGAACCGCATCAGAGTCGGGCCGATCTGCCGG
>JBKJPD010000319.1:0-3193 GCA_046595345.1 Pseudonocardia sp. | reverse complement strand
CGACGACCCGGACTCCTCGCGGATCTGGTGGAAGGACCCCGGGGTGTACCAGAACCTCGCGTTCGGTGTACAGCCCGACCCGTGGTCGGGGATGCACTGCTGGCTGCAGAAGGTGCGCATGGAGAAAGCCCACACCGGCGACCAGTACGGCGACGTCTACGTCGACTCCCGCCGTTCCACCGCGGTGTACCAGGAATGGCTGGCCAAAACCCGCACCACGCTGGGCCCCGGCGGCCAGCGCCGCCCCGAGTTCCTGATGCGGCCGGTCAAGCCGCGCCGGCGGGCGTTCCGGGTGGCGCCGTGAACATGAACTTGCTGACCGGGCGCCGTGCCGATCCCGATCACTTCGCAATCCAGGCCGCGCTCGGCGCCGTGCACGATCCCGAGATCGGCAAGCCGCTCGCCGAGATGGGAATGCTCGGCGAGGTCACCACCCGGCGCGGCCGCGTGAGCGTCGAGGTCCGGCTCACCACCGAGAGCTGCCCGCTGGCCGAGGAGATCCGGCACGCCGTCACCACCGTCGTGTCAGCGGTCGACGACGTCCGCGACGTCGAGGTGCGGTTCACGACGATGCCGCCGCGCGAGCGCGCCGAGCTCGCCGACCGGCTCAAGCTCGGCGCCCCGCCGCTCAACGCCACCCTCGGCATCGGCGGCACGCGGGTCTACGCGATCGCCAGCGGGAAGGGTGGGGTCGGCAAGAGCACCGTCACCGCCAACCTCGCTGTGGCACTCGCCGCCGCAGGGCACCGCGTCGGCGTGCTCGACGCCGATGTCTGGGGCTACTCGATGCCCCAGCTGTTCGGGGTCCGGCGCAGCCCGGTGGTGCTCGGCGAGCTGATGATGCCGGTCCCCGCGTACGGGGTCGGATTGATGTCGGTCGGCTTCTTCGTCAACGAGGAGCAACCCGTCATCTGGCGCGGCCCGATGCTGCACAAGGCCCTCTCCCAGTTCATCACCGACACCTACTGGGGCAAGCTGGACGCGCTGCTGGTGGACATGCCACCCGGCACCGGCGACGCCACACTCTCCTTGCTGGAGTTCCTACCCGACACGACCCTGCTGGCGGTCACCACGCCCCAGACCACCGCGCGCATCGTCGCGACGCGGGTGGCCCGGATGGCGGCCGAGACGGGGGTGCCGCTCGCCGGGGTCATCGAGAACATGTCGGCGGCGGTGTGCGGCAGCTGCGGTGAGCAGACCTCGGTGTTCGGCACCGGCGGAGGCGCGCTGCTGGCGGAGGAGACCGGCGCACCGCTGCTGGGCCAGATCCCGCTGGATGTGGAGCTGCGCGAGGCGGGTGACCGCGGGGTTCCGGTGGTGGTCGCGGCGCCGGAGTCGGCGTCCGCCCGCGAGCTGGCGCGGATCGCGACGGTCCTGCCCACCCCACGCCGGAGGCTGGCAGGGCGGGCCCTGCCGCTGTCGGTCGTGTCGACATGATCCAAGAAACTCGGGCAATCGCCGTGGCCGCGTCGTGACGCTGCGCAGCGTCCGGGCCACGAGACTGCGGCCAGGCCATGAGCCTGCGCAGAATATGAGCCATGATGCTGCGCAGAGTCGAAGCCATGGCGTCACAGAGGCCGGCCGGCACCGTGTGCCGAGCGCCAGGGAGTCATCCGTGAGCCACGACACCGACCCCGACCACCTCGACATCGACCCGGTCGGCACCGCCGTCCGCGCGTGGTGGGAGGGCTGCGCCGTGGCGGGCTGGCGGCCGCGATCGGGCGTCGAGCAGGTGGGCATCATCGAGGCGGTGGGGCGGGTGACGGCCGACCCGGTGTACGCCGTGTGGTCCTCACCCGCTCATGAGCTCGCGGCCATGGACGGGATCGCCGTCCTCGCCGCCGACACGACCGGTGCGGCACCGGACGCGCCGATCCAGCTCCTCACCGGGGCCTTCGACATCGTCGACACCGGTGATCCGCTCCCGCCCGGCCGCGACTCGGTGATCATGCGGGAGGACGTTCGGTTCTACGCTGGCGACACGGTGGAGATCGTCGCCCCGGTCCGGCCGGGGCGCCACGTCCGAGGCGTGGGCGAGAACGTCATGAGCGGGGAATTCCTGCTCCCGGCCGGCCACCGGATCCGCCCGGTCGACGCCGCCGTGGCCGCGGGAGCCGGACACGTCACGCTCGCGGTTCGGTCACGTCCGATCGTCGCCGTGCTCCCCACCGGGGACGAGGTCCGGCCGATCGGGTCCCAACTGCGTCCCGGCGAGGTGCTGGACACCAACTCGCTGATGCTGGCCGAGATGGCACGCGAGGCCGGCTGTACGCCGATCACGATGCCTGTCACCCGAGACGATCCGGACGAGTTGAGGGCCGCCGTGCTGGGAGTGGCCGACCGGGCCGACCTGATCCTGGTCATCGCGGGGTCGAGCGCGGGCCGCGACGACCACACCGCGACTGTGCTCTCGGCGCTGGGCACGGTGGTCGTGCAGGGCGTCGCGATGCGGCCGGGACACCCGGTGTTGCTCGGGGTGGTCGAAACGTCGGTGCCGGTGCCGGTGATCGGGGTGCCCGGCTACCCGGTCTCTGCTGCGCACGCATTCAGGACGTTCGCGCTGCCACTGGTCGAGCTGGTGCAGGGCGTGGCCCACGGTCGCACGACCGTGGTCGAGGCGACACTGGCGGTCGCCCTCACCTCGCCCCGCCACGTCGAGGAGTGCGTCCAGGTCTCGCTGGAGGATCGCGGCGGTCCGGGTGGGTTGATCGCCACGCCGATCGGTCGCGGCGCGGGAGCGGTCAGCGCACTCATGCGCGCCGACGGCCTGATCCGGGTACCCGCGGGATCCACCGGCCCGGACGCGGGCAGCGAGGTTCTCGTCGAACTCCAGGCCGGGGCGCCGAGGACGACAGGTGTAGGCGCAGGCGAAGAATCCCGCAACGCATTGCGGACAAGAACACCGAGCAGTGCCAGGTCGTGCTGAGCCTGCGGCGGTAGATCCACCGGACCGGTCGGGTGGCCGAGGTGCAACCGCCGCTCCCGGCCGGCGATCGGCCTCCGGCCGCACCGGGATCCTCGTCGGCCACGGCTACCTGCTCGCGCGGAGTTCCCCCCGACGGGTGGAGGAACGGGGGGAACTCCGCCCGAGCAGGTAGCCGTGGCCGACGAGGATCCCGGTGCGGCCGGTGGCCGATCGCCGGCCGGGAGAGGCGGTTGCACCTCGGCCACCCGACCGGTCCGGCGGATCTAC
>JBKJPD010000178.1:0-3194 GCA_046595345.1 Pseudonocardia sp. | reverse complement strand
CACGTGGTTGGACATCACCACGGTCGGGTGGACCGGCAGGTGCAGCTCGGAGACCAGTGCCTGCAGGGGGTGTGACTGCACCGGCAGCCGGACTCCTGCCTTCTCTGCCAGCACGCTGCTGTGGCCGGCGGCGGCGAGCCCGACAGCACCCGCGCGGATGTCGCCGCGGTTGGTGCGTACGCCGACCACCCGGTCGCCATCGCGCAGGAAGTCCTGGACCTCGCAGTGCTGGATCAGGTCGACCCCGAGCCGGTCTGCGGCGCGGGCGAACGCCCAGGCGACGTGGTCGTGCTTGGCAATGCCGGCGCGGGGCTGGAAGGTCCCGCCGAGCACCGGGTAGCGGACGTCCTGGGAGATGTTGACGATCGGGCACTCCTTGGCCACCTCGTCGGGCTCGAGCCAATCGGCGTCGACGCCGTTGAGCTTGTTGGCCCCGACCCGTCGCTTGCTCTCCCGCACGTCCTGCAGCGTGTGCGCGAGGTTGAGCACCCCTCGTTGGCTGAACAAGAAGTCATAGTCGAGCTCGGCCGGCAACAGCTCCCACTGCTTGAGCGCGAACTCATAGATCGCGGCGCTCTCGTCCAAAAGGTAGTTGGACCGGATGATCGTGGTGTTGCGGGCCATGTTGCCCCCGGCGAGCCAGCCCTTCTCCAGCACCGCGACATCGGTGATGCCGTGGTTGCGCGCGAGGTAGTAGGCGGTGGCGAGACCGTGGCCCCCACCGCCCACGACGATCACCTGGTAGGCGCGTTTCGGCTCCGGGTCGCGCCACAGCGGGCCCGTCACGAGCGCATCCTCGACATGGACGGGTCGAACAGCGGTTCCGCGGTGACGACGGCCGGGATCCGTCGGTCGAACCATCCGATCTGCAGCTCCCGCCCCGGGGTGCTCAACGAGGCGGGCAGCCAGGCGTAGGCGATCCCACGCCCGACCGTGTAGCCGTAGGCCGCGCTGGTGACGTACCCGACGGGGCGGTCCACACCCTCGTCGACGCAGTACACAGGCTCCTTTCCCAGCACCGTCTCGTCGAGGGTGAGGCAGGTGAGCTTCCGGCCCACGCGGTCCCTGCGCGCGAGTACCGCGTCCCGCCCGACGAACCCGGCCTTGTCCGGCTTCACCGCGAAGCTGAGCCCGGCCTCCCACGGGTCGTGCTCGAAGGTCATGTCGGTACCGAAGGACCGGTAGCCCTTCTCCAGTCGAAGGGAGCTGAACGCGCCCCGGCCACCCGCGATGATCCCGTGCTGCTGCCCTGCCTCCCAGAGCGTGTCCCAGAGCTTCAGCCCCATGTCGGCAGAGGTGTACAGCTCCCAGCCGAGCTCGCCGACATACGACAGCCGAAGCGCCGTCACCGGGACCGTCCCGACGTGGACCTGCTTCCCGCGGAAATACCCGAAGTCCAGATCAGCGGGGCCACCGGGTACGAGCGGCGCCACCAGGTCGCGGGCGCGCGGTCCCCACACGCCGATACAGCAGGTGCCGGCCGTGACATCCCGGACGACCACGTCGTCGGGCGCACGCCGGGTGAGCAGGTCGACGTCGAGCGGTCCGTTCGCACCGACCTGGAAGTGGTCCCGCCCCAGCCGCGCGATCGTGACGTCGCTGCGGATCCCACCGTCATCGCCGAGCAGGAGGCAATAGGTGATCGAACCGACGGACTTGTCGACGTCGCCGGTGCTCACCTGCTGCAGGAACCTCGCCGCGCCGCGGCCCGCCACCTCGATGCGGGTGAGCGCGGTGATGTCGTAGAGCGCCACCCGCTCCCTGGTGACCTGCGCCTCGGCGCCGACGATCGGCGACCACCAGCGGGCCGCCCAGCTGTCCGGGGTGGGGATGTCGCGGCCCCGGACGAGGTCCGCGTTGGCCTCGTACCATTGCGGCCGCTCCCAGCCCGACGCCTCCAGGAACACCGCCCCGAGCTCGCGCTGCCGGTCGTAGAACGGTGAGGTGCGCAGGGGACGCGGGTGGTGCATCGGCTCCAGCGGGTGCAGAACGTCATAGACCTCGATGTAGTTCCGGCAGTTCTTGGCCAGCACGAAGTCGGGTGCGAGCTGGTGCGGCCAGAAGCGGTTGACGTCGCAGTCGTGCAGGTCGAACGACGAGCTGTGCCCGTCGACGAGCCACTCGGCCATCGCGCGGGCCACACCGCAGGAGTGCGTGACCCATACGGCCTCGGCCACCCAGAACCCGCGCACGTCGCGCGACTCCCCCATCAGCGGCATGCCGTCGGTGGTGAACGAGAACAGCCCGTTCATCGCGTCCACGATCTCGGCCTCGCGCAGCGCGGGGACCAGAACCTGCGCGGCGGCCCAGCCCGGCGCGAAGTCCTCAGCGGTGAACGGGAGCACCGAGGGCATGATCTCGGCCTGGTCGACCGACCGGATGTCGTGGGCGTCGACCGGCAGCGGGCGGTGACCGTAGTAGCCGATTCCGAGGGTGTCGAAGCGTTCGCGCAGGTACACGTCGGCATCCTGGTGGCGCAGGATCGGCCGGGTCGCCTCCGACAACTGCCCGGCATGCCCCAGCGCGGGCACCGGCCCGGTGAAGGCGAGCTGGTGGGCCAGCGGGGTGAGCGGCAGCGCCATCCCGACCATCGCGGCGACCTTCGGGCCCCAGATCCCCGCGCAGCACACCACGACGTCGGCGGGGATGTCGCCGCGGTCGGTGACGACCGCCGTCACGCGGCGGGCAGCGCCGGCGGAGCGCCCATCGGTCGAGTCGTCCTCGGTGCGGATGGCCGTCACCTCATGCCGGTCCAGGACCCGGACGCCGCGGGCGGCAGCGGACCGCAGTTGGGCCTCGACCGCGCGGACGCCCTTCACGATGCCGTCGGTAGGGGTGTGCAGGCCGCCCAGTACGACGTCCCGGTCGAGCAGCGGGTGCAGGGCCACGCACTCGTCGGGGCCCACCACATGCCCCTCGACGCCCCACGAGGTGAGCCATCCGCAGCGGCGGTGCAGCTCCGCGAGCCGCGCGGGCGATATCGCCACCTCCAGCCCGCCGACCGGCAGGAAGCAGGGCTCGCCGTCGGACGCCAGCGCGCCGAGCTTCTGCACGGTGTAGCGGGCCATCTCGGTCATGGTCTTGGACGGGTTGGCCTGGAACACCAGCCCCGGCGCGTGCGACGACGACCCACCCGGGGCCGGCAGCGGACCCTGGTCCAGGACAGTGACGTCCACCCAGCCGCGAGCGGCCAG
>JBKJPD010000130.1:0-3196 GCA_046595345.1 Pseudonocardia sp. | reverse complement strand
GACGTGCTCCACCCCGTCGGTGGGGCAGAGGTAGGTGATGGCGGTGAACTCGCCGTGCTCGCTGGGTACCCGGCCGGCGGCCTCACGGTGGGCCAGGGTCTCGGTGCGGCGGCGATGGCGGACGATGTCGGCGACCGCGATCGTGACCAGGCCGTGGGTGGCGGCGAACCGGGCCAGCTCGGGACGGCGCGCCATCGTTCCGTCGTCGTTGGTGACCTCCGACAGCACCCCAGCCGGGTGCAGCCCGGCGAGCCGGCACAGATCCACGGCGCTCTCGGTGTGCCCGGCGCGGTGCAGCACGCCGCCGGGGCGGGCGCGCAGCGGGAAGATGTGGCCCGGCCGGGACAGGTGTGCGGGCTGGGTCGTGGGGTCGGCCAGCGCGCGGACGGTCATTGCCCGGTCGGCGGCCGAAACCCCGGTAGACGTGCCGAGCTTGAGATCGACCGAGACGGTGAACGCCGTGCCGCGCGGGTCATCGCTGTCGGCGACCATCAACGGCAACCGCAGCTCCTCGGCGCGCGCGTCGGTGATCCCGACGCAGAGCAGACCGCTCGTGTGCCGGATCATGAATGCCATCGCCTCGGGAGTGGCCCTCTCGGCAGCCATGATGAGGTCGCCTTCGTTCTCCCGGTCCTCGTCGTCGACGACGAGGACCACCCGTCCGCGGCGTAGTTCCGCCAGCGCCTCCTCCACAACCTGCGTGGAACGGTCGGTGTTCGTCGGGCCGACCCCGTCCTCATCCATGGCCAGCACGCTAACCGCGGCCCCACGGCCTGCAACTGCCGCAGATCGTGGCCGTTTGGGCACTTCTACAACCGTGGTGTGGGGTGCCCCCCGTTCACCGCTGTGTCTCCCTACCGCTTCGACTTCCCATCGAGGTGCAGAGTGTCGGATTCGTCGCGGTGGACGCCCGTCGTGCCGACGTGTCTGGTGTCGATCTTCGCGCCGTTCTTGATCACATGCACCAGTGCCATGGCGTGTCCCCGACCGAGGTTGGAACGACGGGTGGTCGTCGGTGGTTGCAGCGACATCGAGGTGTGGACCCTCTCGGGTGGCGGAATTCATCGTTACCGCGCGAGATCTCCCAGCTCGAAGCGACCTACCTCATCACCGACAGACCGCAGGGCCACCGGGCCTCGGCGATCATCGTCCACCCGACACCGTGACCATGACGGAATAAAGGACATCGACCGCGGTGCTGGGCTCGGCGGCTGGTGACGGTCCGGGTTGGGCCGCCGGCCCGGATCGTGCGGTCTCGCCCTGGTGCCTCACGGGCGCCTACGACAGAGATCAAACAGGCGGTACTCGGCAGCCGTAAACCCTGGAATGTCTCCACAGCGGTGTCGGGACGCCTTGCGGCGGTGGTGGAACCAGGCCCCGCCACCCCGGCGAGGACCCCTGGACGATCCGACCACAATCATATACGTTCCTCAAACAAGATATATGATCGTGTACGGCAGGGTCCCACCACGGAGGTCGACGATGACCCGCTCGCAGATTGCCATCCCGGAGCACGTCCCGCCGGGAGCCGCGGCCCCCGACGCGCGAAGGATGCGTTGGCGCGTGCTCACTTCCAGCTTCGTCGGCTCGGTCATCGAGTGGTACGACTTCTACCTCTTCGGCATCGCCTCGGCGGCCGTGTTCAACGTGTTGTTCTTCCCGTCGTTCAGCGCGACCGCGGGCACCCTGGCCGCGTTCGCCACGCTGGCCGCGGGCTTCATCGCCCGGCCGATCGGCGGCATCATCTGGGGGCACTTCGGCGACAAGGTCGGCCGCAAGAAGATGCTCGTGCTCTCGATCCTGCTGATGGGCGTCGCGACCACGGCAGTCGGCCTGCTGCCCACCTACGCGCAGATCGGGGTATGGGCGCCGATCCTGCTCGTCGTGATGCGCCTGGTACAGGGCGTCTCTGCGGGTGGTGAGTGGGGCGGCGCGATCCTCATGACGATGGAGCACTCCAGCAAGCGCCGAGGCCTGTCGAGCAGCGTGGCCCAGATGGGGCTCTACGCGGGCATCCTGCTGGCCAACGGCGTGTTCGCGGTGGTCTCGCTGCTTCCCGGGGACGCCTTCCTGTCGTGGGGCTGGCGGGTGCCGTTCCTCGCCTCCTCGGTGCTCGTGATCATCGGGCTGTGGATCCGGCTCGGTGTCGAGGAGAGCCCGATCTTCAAGGAGGCGCGGGCCGCGGCAGCCACGCGGGAGAAGCCGCGGGCGCCGCTGGTCGAGGTGCTGCGCCGCCCGCGCAACCTGCTGATCTCGATCATGCTGGTACTCGGCCCGTTCGCCGCCAGCGCCATTTACGGCACGTTCGCCATGAGCTACGGGATCCAGGTCGGTTTCGACCGCAGCGACGTGCTCAAAGCCGTGCTCGTGTCGTCCGCGATAGGGCTCATCGGCCAGCCGATCTTCGCCGGGCTTTCGGACTACGTCGGCCGCAAGCCGGTCGTCGGTGTCGGGGCGGTTCTGCAGGCCCTGGCGATCTTCGCGATGTTCGCGCTGTTGGACACCGGCGACGTCGGGATGCTCTACCTCGGTCTGGGGCTCGCGAGCCTCGCCCACGCCGTCGTCTACAGCCCCGTCGGCGCCTGGCTCGGCGAGCTGTTCCCGACCCACACCCGATACACCGGCGCGTCACTGGGCTACCAGGTCGCCGGGACCATCGGCGGCGGGTTCACCCCGCTCATCGCATCTGCGCTGCTCACCGCGGCTGGTGGTCCGCCGAACTCGATCGGCATCTCGCTCTACATGGCCGCCACCTGCGCGCTGACGCTCGTCGGCGTGGTCATGGCCAAGGAGACCTACCGCAGCGCGCTCTGACACGCGCTGGACATCGAGAGGAGAAGACATGACACTCACCGCCGCCCGTCCGGCCGCCGAACAGGTCGCCACGAGGTTCGGCATCATCGACGCCGACTTCCATCCGATGCCGCTGCCCACCGACCCGCAGGTCGCCGAGCACCTGTCGGCGCGCTGGAGGTCCTACATCGCCCGCTACGGGCTGGGCAGCTTCGGCGGCGGCGTCGCGCCGTCGCAGCGGGAGTTCACCCACCGACTCGACGCCGTCGACGAGAACGGCCGCGTCGGTCTCGACCCGTATCTCGCCGTGGCGCAGGTGGTCGACCCGTTCGACATGTCTGCGGTGGTGCTGACCTGCCCGCAGGCCTACATCGTCACCAGCGGTGGCGCGAACATGCCGTTC
>JBKJPD010000499.1:0-3485 GCA_046595345.1 Pseudonocardia sp. | reverse complement strand
GTGCCGGACGCGGGGGCCCCGGGCGGGGCGGGACCGGCGCTGCGGTGGGTGTCTCCACGGCCGGAGGGCCCGCGGTAGTGGCGGGTTCCGGTGCGCCGGGGGGCTGCTCGGTCGGTGGAAAGTCCTGGTCGGACTCGGCCGCCTCCGGGTTCGGGCTCTCGTGCGCGCCCCGCTCCGTGCTCGCCGCCACCGGCTGCGGCACTCCCGGGTCTGCCACCTGCTGGTCTGCCGCCTGCTGAGACACCGATTGTTCCGACACCGTGGTCCTCCTTGCCATCCGGCCCACCGCGGGCGGTGGGCGCCCCACCCGGAGGTGGAGCCGTGCACAGCGGCCGACGCTGACCCTCGTGATCAGCCGATCTTGCGACCGGGGCCTAGGGACGATTCAAGCAGCTCAGGGACCGGATCGGAACGCCCCCGCCCGGCGCCGCCCAGTCAGCGGCGGTTCCGGGTCGCCGAGCCGGGCCGGGCCGTAGCATCCGGGCGTGCTGTCGATGGTCGCCGTACTGCCCGAATCGCCGCTGCTGGTGCCCGAATTGGCGACCGGCGCCGCGGCCGAGACAGCCGAGTTGCGGGCGGCGTGCGATGCCGCCGCCGTCCGGTTGGCGGGCGCCGCGACCCGCTGGATCGCGGTCGGTGCCGACGCCGGTGGGCGCCGCACCGTCGCCCCCGATGCGCGAGGGAGCTTCGTCGGATTCGGCGTGGACGTGGTCGTCGGGCTCGACCCGATGACGCTCGACACCGGGGGAACGGGAGTCGCCGCCGACCCGCGGTTCCCGTTGCCGCTGCTCATCGCGGGTTGGGCGGCGGGGCGGACCGGGGCGCAGGTCCGGGTGCGCGGCGAACTCGTCGCCCCGGACACACCTGCCGTGGCCTGCGCGGCGCTCGGTGTGGCGCTGGCCGCCGAGTGCGCAGCGGCGGACGGCCCGGTCGGGCTGCTCATCGTCGGTGACGGTGCCGCTACCCATACGGTCAGGGCGCCGGGCTACCTCGACGAGCGCGCCGGACCGTTCGACACCACCATCGCGTCGGCCCTCGCCGCCGCCGACCCGGCCGCGCTGGCCGCTCTCGACGCCGATCTCGCCACGGAGCTGTGGGCGTCGGGCCGCGCGCCCTGGCAGGTGCTCGCCGGGGCCACCCGTGGCGGGGGGTGGCGTGGCGAGCTGCTGCACTCGTCGATGCCATTCGGGGTGGCCTATCACGTGGCGGTCTGGACACCGTGCCGAGCGTGAGCGGATCGGATGTCGATACGGCGCAGCCACCGCTGGTCGTCGTGCTGGGGCCGACCGCGACGGGCAAGTCCGATCTCGGCCTCGCGATCGCGGCCGAGCTCGACGGCGAGGTGGTCAACGCCGATGCGATGCAGCTCTACCGCGGCCTCGACGTGGGCACCGCCAAGCTCACCGTCGCGGAGCGGGCCGGTGTGCCGCACCACCTGCTCGACGTGCTGGAGGTGACCGAGACGGCGTCCGTCGCCACCTACCAGCACCAGGCGCGATGTGTCATCGAGCGGGTACGGGCGGCGGGGCGCACGCCGGTGCTGGTCGGGGGGTCGGGGCTCTACGTGCAGTCCATCGTCGACGAGCTGGAGTTCCCCGGCACCGACGCCGCGGTGCGGGCGGAGCTGGAGGCGGAGCTCGCCGTCCGCGGCTCGGGGGCACTACACGTGCGGCTGACCGCGGTCGACCCGGTCGCCGCACAGGCCATCCACCCCGGTAACGGACGTAAGATCGTCCGGGCCCTGGAGGTGATCACCCTGACCGGGCGCCCGTTTCCCGCAAGGCTGCCCCAGGACGGGGTGCCGCGCTACGGCGCGGTGCTGCTCGGGGTAGACCGGCACACCCCCGAACTGGACGTGCGGATCGCCCGGCGGGTGGCGCGGATGTTCGCCGCCGGGCTCGTCGAGGAGACGCGGGGCCTGCTCGGACGGGGCCTGCGGGAGGGGGTCACGGCCACCCGGGCGTTGGGATACCAGCAGGTCGTCACCGCGCTGGACGGGGTGGGTGACCTCTCGACGGCGGCGGCGGACACGGTCGTCGCGACGCGGAGGTTCGTGCGGCGCCAGCGGTCGTGGTTCCGCCGCGACCGCCGCATCCAGTGGCTCGACGCGGGCGCTCCGGACCTCTTCGACCGTGCCATGGCCGTGCTCTCCGCGCGGGTACGCTGCTGACGTGGAGTTCAGCAAGGGCCACGGCACCGAGAACGACTTCGTCGTGCTGCCCGACCCCGACGGCTCACTCGACCTCACCCCCGGCCGCGTCGCGGCACTGTGCGACCGCCGTCGTGGCCTCGGCGCCGACGGAGTGCTTCGCGTCGTCCGCTGGGCCGCGTTCGCCGCCACGGACGCCACGGCTCCTGCGCCCGAGCGGGGCGTCGAGTGGTTCATGGACTACCGCAACGCCGACGGCAGCCTCGCCGAGATGTGTGGGAACGGCGTCCGTGTGTATGCCCGCTATCTCGCCCATGCCGGTTGGCTGCCCGCCGCGGAGTTCGCGCTGGGCACGCGTGGCGGGGTGCGTCACGTGCGCTTCGGCGGTGACCCGAATACCGATGAGATCTCCGTCGACATGGGGCCCGCGAGGGTGGGGGAGACGAGCACCGCCACCGTCGACGGGCACGCGTTCACCGGTGTCGCCGTGGACGTCGGGAACCCTCACCTGGTGTGTGTCACGGACGTCCCGATCGGGGCACTGGACCTCACCTACCCGCCCGGGCACGACCCGTCGATGTTCCCCCACGGGGTGAACGTCGAGTTCGTCTCGCCGCTGGACAGCGCCGACCATGTCGGCATGCGTGTGCACGAGCGCGGTGTGGGGGAGACCCGTTCCTGCGGCACCGGCACCGTCGCCGCGGTGGCGGCGGCGTTGCGCCATGCCGGGCGGGACACCGGCACGGTCACGGTCGACACCCCGGGCGGGTGCCTGCGGGTCACCGTCGACGGCGCCCACACGACGCTGCACGGGCCTGCGATCCTCGTCGCCCACGGTGAGCTCAGCCCCGGCTGGTGGGACGGGCTCGCCTGAGGGGCTCGGCTGTCGCGATCGATGGATGGCGGCGCGGGCCGCACACTCCGTCCGGGCGCCCCGGTGGCGGCCGACTGCCCGCCGAACCGGCCGCTGACCTGGCTCAGCTGACTGCGCGGGGCTGTCGGGAGCCTGTCATCGCCCGCAGCCCCGTGAAACAAACCCTACGGGTCGGGCGTTCGCGTGGGAGAATGGATACCACGATGACTGATGCCGCCCCGTTCACTCCCAGTGCCGATCCCACCCGCCCTGCCGATGCCCGCGCCGCCGGCACGACCCGGGGTGCCCTCGATCTGGAGGAGCGCGCGTCGCTGCGCCGCGTCGGCGGGTTCTCCACCGAGCTCACCGACGTCACCGAGGTCGAGTACCGCAAGCTGCGGCTCGAGCGGGTCGTCCTCGTCGGGGTGTGGACCGAGGGCACCGCCGAGCAGGCCCGCGCCTCGATGACCGAGCTCTCCCGCC
>JBKJPD010000419.1:0-4436 GCA_046595345.1 Pseudonocardia sp. | reverse complement strand
GCCGGCGACGGGGAGCAGGCCGTGGCGCTGGCCCGCCAGCTGCGCCCCGATCTGGTGATCATGGACGTGAAGATGCCGAAGATGGACGGCATCGCGGCCGCCGCGATCATCGTCGAGGAGCGCATCGCGCCCGTCGTCATGCTCACGGCGTTCAGCCAGCGTGATCTCATCGAACAGGCGCGCGACGCCGGTGCGATGGCCTACCTGGTCAAGCCGTTCGAGCGGCACGAGCTGGTGCCGGCCATCGAGTTGGCCGTGTCGCGGTTCGGGGAGCGGCGCGCGCTGGAGGACGAGGTGGCCACGCTCACCGACCGCCTCGAGACGCGCAAGGTCGTCGATCGGGCCAAGGGTCTGTTGATGACGCGCCAGGATATGAGTGAGCCCGATGCGTTCCGCTGGATCCAGCGCACCGCGATGGACCGCCGCACCACGATGAAGGCCGTTGCGGAGGCCGTTGTCGATGGGCTGACGTCACCGCAGGCCTCCTGACGTCACCCTCCGTCACTCAATTGATCACACCGTGCTGCACCGGGTTGCGGTCCGGTAAAGGACGGGGGTGAGAGGGTGACGGCGCGACGACGAGTCGCATAACGTCCGCGACGCTCTCGGTAATCGAGAGGTTGGGGTGCGTCGGGCACTGCCCCACAGGTCGCAGGACGGAAGGACACGCGCATGAGTCGGAGGCGGACGGTCATCACCGCCGCAATTCTCGCTGGAGCCCTCGGGCTCGCGGGATGCGGCACCAATCGCGAGGAGGCCGCTGGCTCCGGCGGCGCCGGCGGTGCCTGCGACACAAGCAAGGGCACGCTGATCATCGGCATGATCGCGCCCCTGTCCGGGGGGCTCTCGGCGCTCGGTATCGGCATGCGCAACTCTGCCGGTCTCGCGGTCGACCAGGCCAACCAGAGGTGCACGGTGCCGGGCTACAAGCTCGTGTTCCAGCCCGAGGACGACCAGGCCAACCCGCAGATCGCCAACCAGGCCGCCACCAAGCTGGCCTCGGACCCCGCAGTCGTCGGGGTCGTCGGCACGCTCAACTCGTCCACGTCGCAGGTCGTGCAGCCGATCCTCAATGCGCGCCGCATCGTCCAGATCTCGCCGGCCAACACCGGCCCCGCCCTGACGCTGGGGGCGAACGCGGCCACCGCGCCTGCCCGTCCCTACGACTCCTACTTCCGGGTGGCGACCACCGACCTCGTCCAGGGCCCGTTCGCGGCGAACTACCTGGTGACGAAGGCCGGCAAGAAACGCATCGCGGTGATCGACGACGGCAAGACATACGGTGCGGGTCTGGCGGAGCAGTTCGCGCTGCAGGCCGCGAAGGCCGGCGCCACCATCGTGGCACGGGAGAAGGTCGGCGAGAAGGACACCGACTTCTCCGGCGTGATCACCAACATCCGGGCGCTCAACCCGGACGCGGTGTACTACGGCGGGGAGTACCCGGTGGCCGGTCCGCTGTCGGCACAGCTTGCTGCGGCCGGGCTCAACATCCCGCTGATGGGCGGTGACGGCATCGTCGACAAGACCTACGTCTCGCTCGGCGGGCGCGAAGGTGACCTGGCCACGAACATCGGTGCGCCGACGGAGTCGCTGCCCAGCGCGGTGAAGTTCGTCGCCGACTACTCCAAGGCGAACTACCCGGATAGTTTCAGTGCCTACGGTGCGTTGACCTACGACTCCACCAACGTGATCATCGGTGCGGTGGCAACGGCACTTGCCGGTGGCGTCTACAGCGACGCCACCCGCGCCAAGATCGTCGCGGCGGTGCAGGCCGTGAAGACCGAGGGTTCGAGCGGCCCGATCTCCTTCGACCAGTACGGAGACACCACCAACAAGGTGCTCACCGTCTACAGCGTCAAGGGTGCCGCATTCGTCCCGGTGGAAGGTTCGACGGGCAGCTTCGCGGGCTGACCTGCTCCTGCGCCGCCCGACCGCCACCCGACACGACACGAACACGGCACGCCGGGGGCGGGGCGACAGCCCGCCCCCGGCGGACGTGGAGGGACCACCCATTGCTGTCCACGTTGCTGTCCCAGATCGTCAACGGCTTGGTTCTCGGCTCATTGATCGGGCTGATCGCACTGGGCTACACGATGGTCTACGGGATCATCCAGCTGATCAACTTCGCGCACGGCGAGATCTTCATGGTCGGTGCCTACGGCGCCCTGGCGACGTTCACCTACCTCCTGCCCACAGTCATCCAGAAGCAGTGGTATTTCGCTCTCCCCATCCTGCTGGCCGCCGGTGCCGGGGTGTCGGTGGCGGTGGCGGTGGCGATGGAGCGCTTCGCCTATCGGCCGCTGCGCAACGCCCCCCGGCTCGCCCCGCTGATCACCGCGCTCGGGGTGTCGGTGGCGTTACAGGAGGCGGTCCGGGTCTTCTACCCCGGCGCCACCGCGGCCGTCCCGTTCCCCACCGTCTTCGTGCCCGGCACCTTGATCATCCCGATCGGTGCGGGTGTGCCGATCAAGTACTCCGGGATATTGCTGATCGTCGTCTCGCTGATGCTGGCGGTCGGGCTGCAACTGTTCATCGACCGGTCCCGGATGGGCCGGGCGATGCGCGCCACCTCCCAGGACCGTGACGTCGCACGCCTCATGGGCATCGATCCCGACCGTGTCATCGTGCTCACCTTCGTTCTGGGTGGCGCGCTGGCCGGCATCGGCGGGGTGCTCTACGGCGGCTACCTGAACAACATCAACATCGATATCGGCTTCCAGAACGGTATCTTCGCGTTCACCGCGGCGGTGCTCGGCGGGATCGGCAGCATCCGCGGTGCCGTCGTGGGCGGGCTCGTGATCGGCCTGATCAAATCCCTCGGCGGGCTGTACCTGCCGGGTGGCTCGGCCTACGACTACGTCTGGATCTTCGTAGTGCTCATCGTGGTGCTGGTGTTCCGCCCACAGGGGTTCTTCGGCGAGACGGAGAGGGTACGGGCATGACGACCCTGGAGAAGCCCCCCGCACCCGAGGCCCCCGCACCCGCTGCCGGTCGGCTGGCGCTGCTCGCGCCCTTCGCCGGCGCGCTGCGCGTCGCCGGAGGCGTGCTCGTGCTCGTCGGCGCCCTGCTGCCGTGGGCGACGTTCGTACTCAACAAGGGCCCCTACCCGGCCAAGGCGACGCTCGAGTTCTTCACCGCGCCCTTCGCGGTGACCGGTTTCCGGCTGCACCTCGTGCTGTTCGGCGTCGCGGCGCTGGTGTCGGCACTGGTCGCGCTCCCCGGCCGCGGTCGTGTGCTGCGCGGCATCGGGTGGGGCGTGGTGGCGGTGTCCCT
This sequence comes from Pseudonocardia sp., assembly GCA_046595345.1. Taxonomy (GTDB): domain Bacteria; phylum Actinomycetota; class Actinomycetes; order Mycobacteriales; family Pseudonocardiaceae; genus Pseudonocardia. The sequence goes on along the minus strand of JBKJPD010000419.1, from coordinate 1,163 downwards.
CGCCAACGGGCTGTATCTGGTGGCGGGCGGCGGTGGCATCGGCACGGTCACGGCGGCCGACGGCGTGCCCGCCTTCGGTGCGCTGGTCGCGTTGCTCGGCGGCCTGCTGCTCGTCACAGGCGCGACGGCGGGGGGCCTCCCACCGGCCCCGGCGTGGGAGTGGCGGTTCAACCCGTGGACCGAACGCCTACTGCTGCTCGCGACGTTCGCGCTGCTGCTCCTGCTCGTCGCCGCGGTGCTCACCAGCGGCGGTCAGGGTGGCGCGGCGAACGCCTACTCCGGTGCGGTGTTCGTGTCCTTCCTCGGGGCCGTCGGTGGCATGCTCGCGGCGCTGCACGCAACGGGCGTGCTCACCTGGATCGGCGCGGTCTCCGAACGGCATCGCGGGTTCAGCATCGCGGTGATGCTGGCGGCCGCCCTGTTGCTGCCCCTGACGCAGGCCGGTACCGAGTACTGGATGACGGTCGCCGCCAACATCGGGGTCTACGCGGCCACCGCGATCGGGCTCAACATCGTTGTCGGGCTGGCGGGCCTGCTCGACCTCGGCTACGTCGCCTTCCTCGGCATCGGCGCGTTCGTCGCGGCGAACCTGTCAGGCGCCGCGGCCTCGAAGATCGGCATCGAGCTGCCGTTCCCGCTGGTCATGGTGATCTCCGCGGTTGTCGCCGGGATGTTCGGCGCGATCGTCGGCTCGCCGACGCTGCGCGTGCGCGGCGACTACCTCGCCATCGTCACCCTCGCGTTCGGTGAGATCTTCGTGCGCAGCGCGCAGAACAACATCGGCGGCCTGACGGGCGGGCCCAACGCGATCCCCAACGTGCCGCAGGTGTCGGCGTTCGGCACGGACTTCAACAGCGCGGTGGTCATCGGCGGGCTGACCCTGCCACCTGGGGTTCTCTACTACGTTCTGATCGTCCTGATCGTCGCCGGTGTCATGTGGGTGTTCGGGAACCTCAAGAACTCGCGGCTGGGCCGAGCCTGGATAGCGATCCGTGAGGACGAGGACGCCGCGCGCGCCATGGGCATCCGCACCGGGCCGGTCAAGATCCTCGCGTTCCTCATCGGCGCCACGCTGGCGGGCTTCGCCGGAGCGTTCTTCGCCCACAAGACGGCAACTGTCTCCTACGAGAGCTTCCGGTTCCTGGAGTCCGTGACGCTGCTGG
>JBKJPD010000266.1:0-4775 GCA_046595345.1 Pseudonocardia sp. | reverse complement strand
CTCCTCGTCGCCCATCGGCAGGACGCGGCAGGCGTCGTAGAACTTGTGATAAGCGCTGGCCAGCGTCTCCAGGTAGCGCGCCACCCGATGCGGCTCGCGCAGCTCGGCGGCCGAGGCGAGCACCGCCGGGAACTCGCCGAGCGTCCGGATCAGGTCACCTTCGCGCGCGTGCTCCAGCAGGCCGAACCCCTCCCCGGGGGTGAGCCCGAGATCGGCCGCGTTGCGGGCCAGCGAGGCGAGCCGGGCGTGTGCGTACTGGACGTAGAAGACGGGGTTGTCGTTGCTGCGCTTGGTGAGCAGGTCCAGGTCGACGTCGAGGGAGGAATCCACCGACGACCTGATCAACGAGTAGCGCGCGGCGTCCACCCCGACGGCCTCGACGAGGTCCTCCATCGTGACGACGTTGCCGGCGCGCTTGCTCATCCGGATCGGCACACCGTCCTTGACGAGGTTGACGAGCTGCCCGATGAGCACCTCGACCACCGCCGGGTCGTCGCCGAACGCGGCCGCGGCGGCCTTGAGCCGGGCGACGTAGCCGTGATGGTCGGCGCCGAGCATGTAGATGCAGAGGTCGAAGCCCCGCGAGCGCTTGTCGAGGAAGTAGGCGATGTCCGCGGCGATGTATGCCGGGCGCCCGTCGCTCTTGATGACGACGCGGTCCTTGTCGTCGCCGAACTCGGTGGAGCGCAGCCACCAGGCTCCGTCGGCCTCGTAGAGGTTGCCGCACTCCTTGAGCCGGTTCACCGCCGACTCCACCGCACCCGAGTCGTGCAACGACTGTTCGTGGAACCAGACGTCGAAGTCGGTGCCGAAGTCGTGCAGCGCCTGCTTGATCTCCACGAACATCAGGTTGACGCCCACCCGGCGGAAGATCTCGTCCCGCTCGGGCCCGTCGCCGTCGAGGGCGCCCGGCTCGGCCGCGAGGACCTGCGCGGCGATGTCGTGGATGTACGCGCCGCCGTAGCCGTTCTCGGGTGCGGGCTCGCCTTGGGCGGCGGCCACGAGCGACGACACGAACCTGTCGATCTGCGCGCCTGCGTCGTTGAAGTAGTACTCGCGGGTGACCTTGGCGCCGCGAGCCGACAGCACCCGGCCCAGCGCGTCACCGACCGCAGCCCAGCGGGTGCCGCCCAGGTGCAGCGGGCCGGTCGGGTTGGCCGAGACGAACTCCAGGTTGACGGACCTGCCGGCGTACTCGTCGCTGGTGCCGTAGGACTCCCCCGCCGCAAGCACCTCGGCGACGATGGCGCCCTGCGCGGCCGTGGCCAGTCGCAGGTTGATGAATCCGGGGCCGGCGATCTCGGCGCTCGCGATGCCGTCGCGACCCACCAGTTCCTCGACCAGCCAGCCCGCGAGGTCCCGCGGCGAAACCCCGGCCTTCTTCGCTGTGCGCATGGCCACGTTGGTGGCGTAGTCGCCGTGCCCGGGGTTGCGCGGGCGCTCGACACCGACGTCGTCGGGGAGCGCCGTGAGGTCCAGGCCACGTCGCGTCAGCACGTCGGAAGCGGCGGCACGGACCAGTTCGGCGAGGACGGCGGGAGTCACCACCTGAGTCTAGGGCCGTCCGCCGTGGAGCTCCGCCTGGCGGCGGTGGTCACCACAAGTGCGTCAGGGAGGTACTGCTCATCGGTTTCTCAGGTGACACTCCTAGACTTCGGCCGCGCAAGGGCCGTCCGGGCGACGGCCGTGCCCCGGTTCCCGAGGTCTGGACGGTTCATGGTCAGCGGCAAGAACAGCAAGGCGGTCCGCAACGCACGTGCGGCGATCGTCACCCAGAAGTCGACGCCGTGGGGCACGATCGCCGCCGTACTCGCCGTCGTACTGTTCGCGGTCGGCATCTTCGGCTACTACGTCAGCGTCGAGAGCGACCAGAAGGGCCGGATAGCCGCGCTCGCCCCGTTCACGCCGACGGCGGACGATCCTGACCCGTCGACGAAGATCGAGGGCGTCGTCGTCGTGAAATACCAGGGCGGGGTGCACGTCAAGGCCCCCGCGGCGGTGGCCTACACCCACAGCCCGCCGTTCGGCGGCACGCACGACGAGTTCTGGGCCGCCTGCAACGGCGTCGTCTACCCGGCTCCGGTGCGCACGGAGAACCTCGTGCACTCCCTCGAGCACGGCGCGGTGTGGATCGCCTACAACCCCGACCAGGTCACCGGCGACGCGCTCGCGACCCTGAGCAAGAAGGTCGCCAACCAGCCGTACACCGTGATGTCGCCCTACCCCGGCCTCGACCAGCCGGTATCCATGCAGTCCTGGGGCCACCAGCTCAAGGTCCCGGACCCGGGCGACATCCGCATCGACCAGTTCATCCAGGCACTGCGGCGCAACCAGAACACCCACCCCGAGGTGGGCGCGAGCTGCCAGGCAATGGGTGCGGGCAAGTTCAACCAGGACGCCCCGCCGCCGTTCGTCCCCGCACCGCCCGTCAGCGCGATCAACGGCAGCACCGTCCACTCCGAGACCGAGACAACCGCGGGCGTCACCCCCGACGCGGGCTCACGCGGTACGGGGTGACCACCCTGTCGTCCACGCCCGACGTCGACCTGCCACCGTCGGGCTCCCGTGAGCCGCGCTGGGCCCGGCCGTTGATCGTCGTGGCCGGGATGATCGCCCTGCTGCTCATGGGTGCCACCGGCGGCCTGCTGCTCGGCCGCTCCGGTGCCACCGCGGTACCGACGGCCGACTCCGTCGACGTCGGGTTCGCCCAGGACATGTCGGTGCACCACCAGCAGGCCGTCGAGATGGCGGCCTGGGAACGCGACCACACCACCGACCCCGCCCTGATCCAGCTCGCCTTCGACATCGAGTCCACCCAGACCGCCCAGGCCGGCCGTATGCAGGGCTGGCTGGAGCTGTGGAATGCCGGATCGCTGCCGATCGGCGGGCACATGGCGTGGATGGCGACGGACCCCGGTCACGGCCACTCGGGCGCCGACCCCATGACGGACAGGGTCGCCGTCATGCCCGGCATGGCCTCCTCCGGCGAGCTGCGCGCCCTGCGCGCCGCCACCGGGACCGAGCTCGACGTGATGTTCCTCCAGCTGATGCTCCGTCACCACGAAGGCGGCGCCTCGATGCTGAGCTACGCCGCACAGAACGCCGCAGTGCCGCAGGTCCGCAACCTCGCCGCGCAGATGCTCAGCTCGCAGTCCGCCGAGAGCGACTACCTGCGCGGGCTACTCACCCAGCACGGGGGCACACCGCTTCCGCCGTAGTTCACCCGACGGGGTCACTGGCGCCGGGAACCCCGGCGCACGCGGCAGCTGCGGGCCACGGACGTCGGTCCTGACCGCACGTCCTCAGGGAGGCGCTGTGTCCGATCCGGAGCACCCGTACGACCGGGCCTACCGACCGGGCCAGCCCTACCCGGCCGCCCAGCCCTACCCGGCGCAGGACCCGCAGCCGTACGACCCACAGGGTCACCCGTACGCCGTCCCCGGCGGCATACCGCCACGCAACGGCTTCGGGATCACCGCGCTCGTGCTGGCGCTCGTCGGGCTGGCAGTGGCCGTCGTCCCGTTCACAGAATTCCTGGCGATCGTCTTCGGCGGGCTCGCGGTTGTGTGCGGGCTGCTCGGCCTCGGGCGCGCCCGCTCGGGCCAGGCCACCAACAAGGTGATGGCGATCGTCGGTGCTGTGCTCGGTCTCATCGCGATGGTGGTCGGTGCGACCGCCACGGTCATCGTGATCACTGCCGCCCCCGTCCCCCCGCACAGCCCCTCCACCGCCCCCTCCGGTGCTGCGGACCCGACCGCGCAGACGGGCCCGGCCCCCGGCACCTTCACCTGGGAGAACGGTCTGGCGGTCGAGGTGAGCGCACCCCGGGCCGTGACCTTCTCGGACACGGCCTGCTGCCGCACCAGCGGCCATGGGATCGCATTCACGATCCACCTGATCAACAACACCGGCGAGGTCGTCGTGCCCAACGCCGTCCAGACCTCACTGACCGTGGACGGGGTCGCAGCCGAGCAGGTCGTCGACATCCCCCGGAGCTTCGATGCCCTCACCAACTCGATCCCACCGGGCCTCGACCTCACCGTGGATATCGCCTTCGACGCGACGGGCTCCGACCTGCTGCTGACGATCGGGGGGTACCCGTACGACCCGGCTCTGTTCACAGCCACGCTCTGACCCCGCGGCGGGATACCGCCGGGCCTTCCACCGCCGGCGTGCGCTAGGGTTTCAGATAACGGCCCCCGTAGCTCAGGGGATAGAGCACCGCCCTCCGGAGGCGGTGGCGCAGGTTCGAATCCTGCCGGGGGCACCATCCGCGAGACCAGCGAAATCGGCCCCTCACCAGCACGAACGTGGTGAGGGGCCGATCTTGTTGTGTCCGGTGGCGTCCGGTGCGCGGCGGCTGTTGGCGGCTGGTGATACCCAGGGCGTAGCTACGGGCTAGCTGCGATGACCGAGCGCTTCCATCACGCGCCGGCGCCTCATTGCCTCGCCCGCGCTCCAACGGCGCAAGCGGATCAGTGACGCCACCGGGGTCCCGATCGAGCAACTACCCTTTGCCGCCGAACTGATCGATCTCCTCGACGGTGAGGAACGCTGGCGGCCGGCCGCGGAGAAAGTGCTGCGCAGCTACGGGATGCGGCTGCTGCGTCGCCGTGTTCGGCCGAGCGGGCGAGCAACTCGGCGACGGGATCCTCGCCTCCCGGCGCCGGGGGGAGGTCGCGGCCCGGTCGCTCGGCCCGGGCAGCGGAATCAGTTCGGGGACGTACCCGTCGACCCAGGCGCCGACGCGGTCGGCGAACCCGCGGCGGGCCAGC
>JBKJPD010000206.1:0-11910 GCA_046595345.1 Pseudonocardia sp. | reverse complement strand
GGCCCTGGTCTAGCGGTGGTCAGCTCGTGGGCGGGAAGAGCAGTGGCTAGAGGCCGAGCTTCTCCGCGGCGAGACGGGACCCCTCTACCCGAGCCTTGATCTTGCCGAAAGCGACGTCGCGGGCGTAATCGGGTGATCCGTGGTTGGGCTTCTCATCGATGGAGAACGGGGAGAAACCGCAGTCATCGGTGGACCCGATCTGTTCCTTGGGCATGAAGTTCGCGGCCCGGATCAGGCTGTCGGCGATCTCCTGGGGGGACTCCACCCGCGGGGACTGGGTGACCGTGGTACCGATGTAAGCCATCTGGGTCACCCCGTCGGCGTCGGACTGCAGGTTCTCCCCGATGGACTTGTACACCGGGTCCTTGTCCCGCTCGGAAGCGAGCTGGATCAGGAAGTACCCGGCGTTGATCTTGAACATCTGGCCGAGGAGGTTGTTGTAGGGCACGTCCGCGGAGTGCACCGAGTCACGGTCCCCACCGGGGCAGGTGTGGATACCGATGTTGACCCGTTCCTCGGCGGTGAACCGGGCCATCACCCGGTTGTTGAGCTCGATGAAGTGGGGCAGCAGACCGGCGCCGGTCCAGGGGTTGCGGGGGTCCTCCCGGGTCGCGAGGCGGCCCTCGGTGAAGTCCACCGACACCCGAGCCGCACCCGCGGCGAAGGCCTGGCGGATGTCGGACTCGCACTCGTCGATCAGCTTGGCCTCGAAGTCCTCACGGGTGTAGCCCTGCACCGGGTCGGTGAGCGGGTAGAGCAGTGCGAGCATCGACGGTGCGATGACGGCCTGTTTCATCGGCTTGGTCGCATAGGTGATCGACTTCTTGAGGGAGTCCGCGGCGTACTGGTTGTAGGCGAACGGGCCGCGTTCGAGCTTGGGGAGTTGGCGGCCGTGGCCGTCGGCGAAGATCGCGAAGAACTGGCCACCGGGGCCCAGGCTCGGTGCGAGGCCGGTACCGGCCAGGGTGGTCGCGATCGGGTAGGTCGCGAACGAGGACCAGCGCTGCTCACCGTCGGAGATGATCGGCGAACCGGTGGCCTCGAACCGTTCGATCGAGTCCTTCACCGCGGCTTCCTGCAACGTCTCCAGGTCGGACTCGCCGATCTCGCCGGCGTCGAACTTCGCGTAGGCCTCCTGCAGCTTCGCCGGTCGGGGCAGCGAACCCACCGGCTCGGTGGGGATACCGGTCGCAGTCCGTGGGTCATAAGAAGCCATGTGTGAATCTCCTCCTTGAGACTCTCGCGGCGCCTAACGCAGACCTCGACTCCGGATGGGGAAAGAGTGCCCATACGGCAGAGAGAGACAGGTCTGTCTCAGGCTTGAAAGTGGAAAGACTAGACCGATTCGCATGAGTGGTCAACGACCCGATTGGATGTGTCGATAGGTGTGGCCGCACGAGTTCTGCATACTTCCAGACGGTGTGACATCGCGCATCGGATGGTCTGACTCATTCGGCCCGCCCGCGACGTACGCCCCCCCCGCCCGGTCTGCCAGCGGCGCTGACTCCGACTCGTGGCGCACATCGCGGTCAGGATTCTCGCGACCCGGCAGGGTGAACGGGCAGGTTCCCACGCCCGCGTATCGGCCATTAGCGCCAGACCAAAAAATGTGACTGCCATCACATCAAGGGTCCTGTCAGGGGCCCTGACCGCTTCTCGGTCGTTGAACCGGTCAGGGATCGGTCGACGATGGCCGGCGCGAGGGGGGAGTACACGGTGGTCGGTGAGCCGGCGAGTGGACGGGGCGCCGACCGGCGCCCGAGCACAGATATCGGCGCGACGCAGATTTTCGCGACGAACAACCTGCTGACCGAGGAACGGCCCGACAGGGTGGTCGAGGACCCGGTCGACAGGGTGATCGAGGACCAGGCCGACAGGGTGATCGAGGAGCGGCGTCGCACGCGGCAGGAGGCGGAGGTGAACGCTGCCGCGACCGAGACCGCCGCGGTGAACGCTGCTACCCATGCCGCCGCGGCTATCGCGGCTGCGTCCCGCGCCGCCGAGGAAGCCGAGACCGCCGCCGATGCCGCAGCCCGCGCCGCGGCCGAGCTCGAGCAGGCCATCGCCGCCGAACGCCTGGCCGAGCAGCACGTCGAGGCGACGGATGGGCGGGTCACCCGCAGGCGTGCCCAGGAAACCGCGCAAGCGGCCGCCCGCGACGCGACGCAGGACCCCGTCACCGAGGTGATCGCTGCAGTCGACGCAGCCGCAGTCGACGCAGCCGCAGTCGACGCAGCCGCCGTCGGCGCAGCCGCCGTCACGGTTCCCGAGGACGTGCTCGAGCCGGAGCCGGTCGTCAAGCCGCACCGCCGAGCCGGTGCCACGTCCCCCGGTGCCACGTCCCGCAGCGCATCACGCATCGCCGCTCGTCGATCACGTCGCCGCGGCATGCCGGTCGTCCTGGCGGTTGTCGGGGTTGTCGGGGTCGTCGCCCTCGCCGCGGTCGTGGCCACGACCGTCGGCGGCGCCCCGAACCCCGCACCCGCTGCCGTGATCCAGTCGGAGGTGCCGAACGGCGCCGCCGCTGAGCCCGCGGCGCGGACCCCCGCAACCGAGGCTGAGTCGACGGCCATTCCGCACCGGGCCGACGTCGACCCGACGAGCGAGAAAGCCATGGCCTTCCTCAGCGGACTGCGTACGGCTGACATTCCGACCAGTCGCTCCGGCCTGCCCGAGACCGAGGCTGCCGCCGTCATCTGCGAACAGCTCGCGGCGGGGGCCGATGAGAGTGCGCTGGTCCGCGCGCTGCCTGCGGTACTGCCGACGGTGACGAAAAAGCAGTCAGCAACGGTCGTCGACCTGGCTCAGAAGTACTACTGCAGGTAATCGCCGGGTCAGGGCGGGCAGAGCATGCTGGACTGCGGCACGATGCCGTCCAAGAGCATCGCGTCCACGATGCCGGTGATGCATGTCGACCGGGGGTAGGCGCCGGTTCCCGCGCCCTGCCAGCTGAGGAACCGGGCCGACGTGAGGCCGGCTGCGGCACGCCGTGAACCGTCCAGGGCGCCGCGCGGGTCGGCGGCTGTCCCCACGACCAGGATCGGCGGCGCGCCGTCGGCCGAACCGACGGTGGATGTGGGACCGCCCGTGGACCAGGGGGCACAGGCCAGCAGCCGCAGGGCGAACGTGCCGCCGAACAACGGGTACTGCGAGCGCCAGCGCGTGGCGAGCTCGGTGATCTCGCCTGGTGCGGACCGGCGGCGGGTGTCGTTGCATCCCGTCGCGAGCATTGCGTCGAAGCGCCCGCGGGGGCCCATGATCGGGTCCAGTATGTCGAGCAGCGGCGTGGGGTCGCCCGCTCGTGCGGTGGCCAGCGCGGTGGCGAGCCCTGGCCAGGTGCGGGGCTCGCCGAGCCCGCTGAGCACGGCGACGAGTGCTGCGCCCGCCGTCAACCTGCGTCCGTCGACAGCGGCCAGCGGCCGCCCTCGCAGCGACTCGACCACCCCGGTGACCGCCGCACGCGGATCGGTGCCCAACGGACAGTCCGGACGGGCTGCGCAGGCCACGGCGAAGGCATCGAACGCCGCCTCGGCGGCAGCGGCCCGTGCGGCGCTCAGCCCGGGATCGTCGAGCCCTGGTTGCGGCGGACCGTCGAGCACGAGCCTGCCGACGGACTGCGGAGTGGTGTCCGCCCAGCGCGCGAGTGCCCCGGCGCCGTCACCGACCCCGACCGCGGAGAGCCGCTCGACTCCGAGCGCGTTGCGCAGGAGCTCGACGTCCGCGGCGGTGGCGGAGCTCCGATAGGTGTTGAGGATGGGGAGGGCGAGCGTGCACTCCTGGACGACCGCCCGCGCCCGCTCCAGCAACGCGGTCAGGTCGGCCTCGGTTGTTGCGGCCGGGTCGGCGTCGACGAGCGCTGCGCGGGCGCCGGGCGGGGCGCAGTCGAGCCGATCGATGCCGGCCCCGCGCCGGTCCAGGCCGACCAGCGTGTAGCGATCCAGCAGTGCGGGTGAGACCTGTCCGGCGAGCACGGCCGCGTAGCGTGCCGACGACTCGCCCGCGCTGTCGCCCACGAGGAGCAGGGGCGGGCGGTTCTGCGGCGCCCCGGCCGCTCCGACGCGCACGACGCCGAGCGTGGCGCTGCCGCCGGGCCGGTCAGGATCGGCGGCGACGGTCAGCTCGCCGCAATCCGCGCGCAGTGACCGGTCGGCGGGAGGTGGCGTGCGAAGGGTTGCGAAGACGTCGTCGGTGCAGTCGCGGAACGCGATCCTCGGGTTCTGGCGCTGCGGCTCGGGAAGGGTCTCGGTGGGGGGCGGGGGATCGGTCTGCGGCGGCAACGCCGGCATGTTCTCACCGCGGACGGCGACCGGCGGGCGCTGCGACGGCCCGACGGTGCAGCCGGCCGCGACGGCGCCAAGGCAGAGCAGCGTCGCGGCTGTCCGGAGGTAGCGCGGGAACACCGATTGACCGTGCCGCACCGGCGGTGTGGCCCCGGTGAGCAGAGTCAGGGGTGAGCAGAGTCAGGCCACCCGCGGCGTGGAGGCGACGCCGTCCAGTTCCACCCGCACGGCGACGGGCAGCGCCGCGAGACCCAGCGAGCTGCGGGCCGAGGCGAGCACCTGCTCGTCGAGCATGCGCAGCACGTCGCGCATATCGGCGTCCTCGGTGAGCCAGAGCGTGACACGCAGAGCAGGGGACTTCGCCGGCCCGACGAGCCGGACGCGGGCGCGTCCGACCCCGGGCAGGGTGGCGGCCTGGTCGGCGACGGCGTCGGCTGCCGCGGACGAATTGATGACGATCGAGGTGTCGGGTCCGCCGTCGAGCACGAGGTCGGGGCGGTGTTCGGGCCGCAGTGACCGGGCGGCCCAGACCAGGCCGAGTACCGTCAGCAGCAGCCCGGCGACGACGGTCACGATCCGGGCGATCAGCGGTTGGGTACGCAGGGTGTCCACGATCACCGGGTCGAGTAGCGGGCGATCCGCACGCAGCGTGCCGAATACGCCGTAGGACAGCAGGGCGACCAGCACCCCGGCGGCGAGCAGGACCAACCCGAGCAGCACTGACAGGGCCCGGTCCCCGCCTGCGGAGCGGGCCACCGCCGATCGGGATCGGCGGCGCAGCGCCGCGCTGGGAGGTGCCGGCGTGATCTCGACCGTCTGGGAGTCGTTCATCGAGGTCCCTTCCGTTCCTGTACCGAGACGGTCACGCGGGGGCGGTGCTGCAGCGGCAGCGCGTCGACCAGGCCGTCGACACCGGAGGTGACGGCCGCCCGCAGCTCGGGCCCGGCCTCGCCCCAGCTCGCTGCCGACACCGTGACCTTGCGGCGCGACGCGGTGACCGAGGCCGACGCCACGTCGTCGGTGGCCCGGACCTTGCGGCCCACGATGCGGGCGAGTACCCGTGGCGAGGTGGTGGCCGTCATCTCGGCGGCGGGGGCGTCGAGGACGATGTCGGAGCGGCGGGCCAGCAGGCCGAGCAGTACCAACAGCAGGCCGGCGACGGCGACGCCGATCGCTATGGCCGGCACCGGGTTGTTCGCCCAGGTGAGGTTCTCGAGCGTGGCCCGCCAGTCGGGCCACGGCACGACCAGGCCGGTGGAGTTGGGGGGTCGGACCCATGCCGCGACCACCTCGATGACGAGAAGCACCCCGGCGGCGGCCAGCGCGAGGCCGAGCAGCGGTGCGAGCACCCGGAGCAGTACGCGCATGTCGTTCCTCCTTACCGCAGGTGGATCTACTGGATGCGGGGCCGGCTATCGGATGCGGGGCCGCTATCGGATGCGGGGCCGGCTATTGAATGCGGTTTTGGGCGGCTGCGGCAGGGGCGCCGCGTAACCCGGATACCGTGACGGTCAGCGACCTGACCTGGTGCCCGGCGATTCGATCGAGTTCGGCGTTGACGTTGGCGCGCACGGCGGCGACGACCGCGCGGACGGAGCCCGGGTACTGCAGGGTCAGCTCGAGCCGCACGTCGACCGTGGCCGGGTCGCCGGACCCGGCGCTGACCTTCGCGCCGGCGCCGGCCGCACCGACGCCGAGTCCGGCGAGGCGGCGCTCGTGGCGCAGCGTGCCGGGAACCTGGTCGGCCGCGTGCTCGACGATCTTGCGGAGCACGGTGGGGCCGATGTCGAGGCGGCCCCGGTCGTCCATGTCCGGCGTCGCCGTCACCGGTCCCTGCCCTGGCCCAGGACGGCGCTGATGTCGAGGTCACCGTCGAGCACGCGGCCGATGACGAAGCCGACGGCTCCGAGGAGCAGCGCGACCAGGAAGGCGCCGAAGCCGCCGATGTATCCGGCGGCGCCGAGGATGAGACCTGCCAGCAGGCCGGTCTGGGTGGCATTCACGATGGATCTCCTCAGTTGGCTGGATGTCGTTGCCTGCTCGCCGACGGCAGGTCAGAGCATGCGGCGGTTGCGGTGCCATCGCAGTGTTCGGATCAGCGCGACCGCCACCCGGACCGGTCCGGGCAGGCGGGCCACCACCTCGATCGGTGCGTCGAAGCGCGCCTCGTCGGCGCCGTCGGCCCCCGGTTCCGCCGCCGCCCGCGATTCCTCTGCCGCACGGAAGCGGTCCATCCCGGCGACGAAGAAATCCGGGTCACCACCCCGGTCGGGATGATGGTCGCGGACGAACGCGCGGAACGCGGCACGTTCCTGCTCGTTCACCCTGGGAACACGTCTGCGACGGTGATGTCCACCGTCGCGCCGCCGCACATCTCGGAGACCACCCGGCGCAGTGAGCGCACCACGTCGGGGAACGGCCGGTCGAGGTGCAGCACCACGCCCAGCTCGACCGGCTCGTCCGGCTCCCCGATCCGCACCCCTGTGAGCCTGCGGCCCGGCAGGTAGGTGACGACCGCGCCGAAGACCCCGCCGTGCAGCCCGGCGACGGCCGGGTGCGCGGTCACCGCGGCCGCGACCCGTTCGGCGAGTGTCGTCTCATCGAGGATCGGGGTCAGCGGGATGCTCACGGTCGCTCCTGGTCATTTCGGGCCGGTCGGGTCGGGGTGCGAGCTACTCGACCCGCGAGGTCTGCGCGGCCGGAAGGTCCTCGCCGTTGTCCGCGGTGGGCAGGTGGATGTCGTTGACGGAGATGTTGACCTCGATCACCTCGAGGCCGGTCATCCGCTCCACGGCGGTGATCACGTTGCGTCGCACCGCGCGTGCCAGTTCGACGATCGACGCGCCGTACTCGACGACGATGTCGAGGTCGACGGCGGCCTGCTTCTCGCCGACCTCGACCTGGACGCCCGCGACGTTGGACGAGCCGGTGCCGCCGCCGGGGATCCGCTCACGGATCGCGCCGAACGCGCGGGATACGCCACCGCCCATCGAGTACACGCCGGAGATCTCGCGCGCGGCGATTCCGGCGATCTTCTGAACGACCGACGCGGCGATAGTGGTCTTGCCCTGCGCGGTGTCGTCCGCAAGGCGCGCAGGTGAGGAGGTGGTGGTCATCGGTGTCTTCGCGGTGGGGGTGGGGGTCGTCATCGCCCGCTCCTTCTCACTCATGTCGTGTTGCTCGTCTCGGCTGTGGTGTGTTCATTCCCTGGGACGCACCATCCTGATCGAACCTCACGGTCTATCACCCGATCGGTGTAACGACGGGATCCTTTCGCCGGTAGCGCAGGAGCAGGGTGTCATCCTCGTACAGCGCTCCGGCCAGCTCCAACGGCGTCGCCGAGGTGTCCTCGGGGCCCCGCACGATCCGGCCGGCCGTTCCGCCTGCGAGCATCGGTGCGACGGTGAGGCACAACTCGTCGACGGCGCCAGCGGCCACCAGAGCACCGAACAGGGATGGTCCGCCCTCGCACAGCACCCGGAAGTGATCGCGACGGGCTAGCTCAGCGAGCAGGGTAGCGGGGTCCAGCCGGTTCAACACGACCACCTCGGCGCCCGCGTCGACCAGCCGGTCGCGGCGCACCTGCGGTGCGGACTCCAGGGTGAGGACGATCGGGGCGACGGTGGTGTCGGTGAACAGCCTGCTCCCGGGGTCGAGGTCGGCCGAGCCGGTGACCACTGCGATCGGCGGGGGGGTGGAGCGCCCCCGGGTGGGGCGCCGGGCGCCGCGGTAGTCCTCCGCGCGCACCGTTCCGGCGCCGACCAGCACCACGTCCGCGAGCTCGCGCAGTATGCCGAACACGCGCCGGTCGGCGTCGGAGCCCAACCCTGCGGAGAGGCCGTCCACCGAGACCGCGCCATCGACGCTGGAGACGAAGTTGACGCGGACCCACGGGGCGGTCAGGCCCTCGGGATAGCCATAGTGGGCGGCGAGATCGACCGGGGGCCCCGCGGCGGGCCAGAGGGTGAGCACGTCCACATCCCAGCACGTCCACATCCCAGCAGGTCGCCGCCCCGGCCGCCTCGGAGGTAGGGCCCGATTCCCGCGGGCTCGCCGGTACGCGCCGGTCGCGCCCGTGAATATTCTGATCGGGCGTAATCGAGCTCGGAGCCACCATTGTTCGCGGTGCCGCCGGGATACCTTCGATGTCACGGAGCGGTCGGAGAACGACCGTCATAAGCAGACAGTCTCCGTGTCACGTGTCACCATTGCGGTCCGCGACGACCGAGAGGGTACCGGCTGTGGACCATCCCGTGCTCGACCACGAGGGGCCCTGGACCGAGGACGACTACCTCACTCTCACCCGCCCGTCCGGTGACGGCCGGGTCGAACTGGTGGACGGCGCGTTGATCGTCGGGCCCGGCATCACCCCGCAGCGGACCCGGGTGCTGGCCGCGGTCCGGGCGGTGATCGAGGAGGCGTTGCCCGACGGCCTGCGGTTGCTCGGCCCGGTACCGCTTCGTCTCGGCCCGGACTGTCTGCTCGTCCCCGACCTGGTCCTCGTGCGTGCGGTGCCCGCCCCCGCCGACGAACCCGCCGGTGCGGAGGCCGTCGCCTGCACGGCAGCTCCCGGCGCGGTGCTCGACGCCGCTGACGCGCTGATGGTCGTCGAGGTGGTGGGGTTCCAGCACGGTTGCGCGGACCGGACGCTCAAGCCCCAGCTCTACGCCCGCAGCCGCATCCCGTACTCGTTGCTGCTCGACCACGACAGTCATTTCGTGATCGCCGACATGATCATCGGTGGCCGGTACCACGAGTACGCCAGTGCCGCCGAGGGTGCGACGCTGCGGGTCGAGGAGCCGTTCCCGCTGGAGATCGACCTCGCTGCGGTGTGTGACGGCGCGTCGGGCGCCCCGACTGCACGCTGACGGTACCGACCGCCACTATTGTCGGGGCATGGCCAAGTCCGTCCGTGCATTGCTCCGGGTCTCCGCCGAACCCGACCTGACGGCGCTGGACCCCCGCGGCCGTCCGGCTGGCCCCAAGGGCAAGTCCGGTGCTGCCGAGGACATGGTGGACCTCGCAATCCGGCTCGAGGGGCTGCAGGACGCCTTGTACGCCGAGGCTGTCGGCGGAGGCGCCAGGGCCGTGCTTCTGGTGTTGCAGGGCATGGACACCTCGGGCAAGGGCGGGGTCATCCGGCACGTCGCGGGTCTGGTCAACCCGCAGGGCCTGCAGATCGCGTCGTTCAAGAAACCCACCCCGGAGGAGCGCGCGCACCATTTCCTGTGGCGCATCCGCGAGGAGGTGCCTGTGGCCGGGCAGATCGGGGTGTTCGACCGTTCGCATTACGAGGACGTGCTCATCGCCCGCGTCGACGCCCTGGTGCCCGAAGATGTCTGGCGCGGCCGCTACGACGAGATCAATGTCTTCGAAGCGGAGCTCGCGGGGCGGGGCGTCACACTCGTCAAGTGCATGCTGCACATCTCGCCGAACGAGCAGTCCGACCGGCTGCTGGCCCGTGTCGACGACCCGGCAAAACGCTGGAAGTACAACCCCGCCGATCTCGACGCACGCTCGAAATGGCCCGCTTACCAGCAGGCGTACACCGACGTGCTGCGCTACACCGACACCGACACCGCGCCGTGGTACGTCGTCCCGTCGGACCGCAAGTGGTATCGCAACTGGGCCATCGCCGCGCTGCTCGCAGAAACCCTGTCCGAGATCGAACCCCAGTTCCCGGAGACGACGTTCGACGTCGACGCCGAGCGTGCCCGTATCCGGGCGAGCGTGGTCTCATGAGAGCGCGCATCGGGCGCGGGGTGCTGACCCTGGCTGTGGCCGGCCTGCTGGCGGGCTGCGGCGCGAGCCTGGCCCCGGCCCCGGCCGTCCCGTCGCCGGGTTCGGTGGCTGCTCCCACGTCGGCTCCGGCCGCGAAGAGCCCCGAGGACGCCGCCTGCGCGGCCCACCCGGCCAGTGCGAGCACGGTGCGCGGTATCGCCGCGGCAGTGCAGAAGGGGCCCGTCCTGCCGGCCGGGGTGGCGCTGTTCCTCGTCGACACGCGCCAGAAGGCCGCCGACGCACGGATCACCGATCCCGCGCTGGCAGCGGCGGAGACCGAATTCGTTGCCGCCATCGACGATCTCGACGCGCAGGGCACTGCTGGGCTGCCTGCAGGAGGTAACCCGGCCCAGGACCTCGTACAGCTCGATGCCACCAGGATCATCGCCGCGGTGGAGGCCGTCGAGCGGATCTGCGAATCCCGGCGGTGATCGGCTGGGAATGATCATCAGCCTGCCAGCGTGCGGCCGATGATCTCTTTCATGATCTCGTTGGTGCCGCCGTAGATCGACTGCACGCGGGAGTCCACGAACGCCTTGGCGATCGGGTACTCCAGCATGTAGCCGTAGCCGCCGTGCAGCTGCACGCACCGGTCGACGACGCGCTTGAGCACGTCGCTGGCCCACCACTTGGCCTTCGCGGCGTCCGGGATGGACAGTCTGCCCGCGATGTGTTCGCGCAGGCAGCGGTCGACGAACACCTGGGTGATGGTGACCTCGGTGTCCATCTCGGCCAGCTCGAAGCGGGTGTTCTGGAAGTCGACGATCGGCCGGCCGAAGGCTTTGCGGTCCTTGGCGTACCCGAGCGTCAGCTCCAGCGCCCGGGCCGCGCCCGCGACGGAACCCACCGCGATCGACAGGCGTTCCTGGACGAGGTTCTGCATGAGGTGGACGAAGCCGTTACCGAGTTCGCCGAGGACGTTCGCGGCCGGCACCCGCACGTCGGTGAACGACAGCTCGGCGGTGTCCTGGGCCTTCATCCCGATCTTCTTGAGTCGCCGTCCCCGCTCGAACCCCGGCATCCCGCGCTCGACGACGAGCAGGCTGAAGCCGCGGCTCCCGGCGTCCGGATCGGTTTTCGCGACGACGATCACCAGGTCGGCGAGGATGCCGTTGGTGATGAACGTCTTGGAGCCGTTGAGGATCCAGTCGCCTGCCTCGTCGCGGCGCGCGGTGGTCTGAATGGCCTGCAGGTCGCTACCGGTGCCCGGCTCGGTCATCGCGATCGCGGTGATGATCTCGCCGGAGCAGAACCCGGGCAGCCAGCGCCGCTTCTGCTCGGCCGTGGCGAGCCGCAGCAGGTACGGGGCCACGACGTCGTTCTGCAGCGGGAAGCCGATGCCGGAAGCGCCCGCGTAGGACAACTCCTCCAGGAGCACCGCGTTGTAGCGGAAGTCCTCGACCCCGCCGCCGCCGAACTCCGCCCCGACATCGGTGCCGAGCAGCCCGGCCTTCCCGGCTGCCAGCCACACCTCGCGGCTCACCTGCCCGTCGATCTCCCATTGATCGTGGAAGGGGGCGATCTCCCGTGCGATGAAGGTCTTCGCGAGGTCCCGGAAGGCGTCGTGCTCGGCGTCGAAGATGTCGCGCTGCATAGGGGAAGTGTCACATACCGGCCGGTAACTCCGGCACGTCGTGGCCAGGCCGCCGGTGGCCCGGGGGGCCGCATAGATTTCCGGGTATGGACATTGCGGCGGCGGCGGCCAACATCTGGGGCAAGGCCCGCGGCGGTGTTGCCGACCTCCGCCGGATGCCCCGGGACGCGGTGGCCGGGCTCGACGGCGGGACGGTGCTGTACCGCTACCGGCCGATACCCGGGGTGACGCCCGACGGTTGCGCACCGGTGCTGC
>JBKJPD010000448.1:0-5942 GCA_046595345.1 Pseudonocardia sp. | reverse complement strand
GTCGTCAACGACGGGCCGCGCTTCGACGCCGCGGGCGTGTTCACCCGCAACAAGGTCAAAGCGGCTCCCGTGCTGTGGTCCGAGCAGGTGCTGGGCAACGGCCGGCTGCGCGCCGTCGTCCTCAACTCCGGCGGCGCCAACGCCTGCACCGGCCCCGAGGGTTTCCAGACCGCGCACGCCACCGCAGAGAAGGCCGCGGAGTTGCTCCGGTGTGGCGCGATCGAGATCGCGATCTGCTCCACCGGTCTGATCGGCGCGCAACTCCCGCGCGACCGCGTCCTCGCGGGTGTCGAGCAGGCTGCCGCCGCGCTCGCCACAGGCCCCGAAGCCGGCCTCGCCGCCGCCACCGCGGTGATGACCACCGACACCGTCCCGAAGCAGTCCGGGCAGACCGATCCGGCGGGCTGGAGCATCGGCGGTTTCACCAAGGGTGCGGGCATGATCGCCCCGTCGATGGCCACGATGCTCACCGTTCTCACCACCGACGCCGCCGTCGACGGGGAGGTCCTGCAGGAGGCGTTGCGGGCCGCGATCCGGGTGAGCTTCGACCGCCTCGACATCGACGGAGTGATGTCCACCAACGACACCGTCCTCGTCATGGCCTCGGGTGCCAGCGGTGTGGCAGCCGACCCGATCGAGTTCACCGCGGCGCTCACCACCGTCTGCCGTGACCTGGCCCGGCAGATGCAGGCCGATGCCGAGGGCGTCACCAAGCGCATCACCGTGCGGGTCAGCGGTGCGGCCACTGAGGACGAGGCCGTCACCGTCGCCCGCACCGTGGCGCGCGACAGCCTCGTCAAGACCGCGCTGTTCGGCTCCGATCCCAACTGGGGCCGGGTCGCCGCTGCCGTCGGATATGCCGACGCCGACGTCGACCCCGATCGTCTCGATGTCACGATCAACGGCGTCCTGTTCTGCCGGGGCGGGGTTGCGGCGGGCCCCAACGATGATCTCAGGACCGACGCCGACCTGTCGGGCGAGGAGATCCTCGTCGCGATCGAGCTCGGCCTCGGCGACGGCGTCGCCGAGATCCTCACCACCGACCTGTCGCACGCCTATGTGGAAGAGAACAGTGCCTACTCCTCCTGACGGTCCCACCGCGGCCCGGCTCGCCCGCGCGGGGGAGAAGGCCGGCATCCTCGCGGAGGCTCTGCCCTGGTTGAAGCGCTTCCACGGCCGGATCGTCGTGGTCAAGTACGGCGGCAACGCCATGATCGACGACGAACTCAAGCGCGCCTTCGCCCAGGACATGGTGTTCCTGCGACTGGCCGGCATCCTGCCCGTCGTCGTGCATGGTGGCGGCCCGCAGATCACCGCGATGCTCGACCGCCTCGGGCTTCCCGGCGAGTTCCGCGGCGGGCTGCGCGTCACCACCCCCGAGACGATCGACGTCGTGCGGATGGTGCTCGTCGGCCAGGTCGGCCGCGAGCTCGTCGGCCTGATCAACCAGCACGGGCCCTACGCGGTGGGGTTGTCCGGCGAGGACGCGCGGATGTTCACGGCCGAGAAGCGCACCGCGCTCGTCGACGGCGAGGCCGTCGACATCGGCCTCGTCGGCGACGTCGTGCAGGTCAATCCCGACGCCGTGCTCGACATCGTCGCGGCCGGTCGCATCCCGGTGGTCGCAGGTATCGCCCCGGATGTCCACGGCACCGTCTACAACATCAACGCCGACAGCGCAGCCGCCGCGCTCGCCGCCGCGCTCAATGCGGCCAAGCTCGTGGTGCTCACCGACGTGGCAGGGCTCTACGCGAACTATCCCGACCCGGAGTCGGTGATCAGTGAGCTCACCGCGGCCGCGCTGGAACCGATGCTCCCGCACCTCGCGAGCGGTATGGCGCCGAAGATGGAGGCCTGCCTGCGGGCGGTGCGTGGCGGAGTGGGTCAGGCCCACGTGATCGACGGGCGGGTACCGCACTCGGTGCTGCTCGAGGTGTTCACGCACGAAGGAGTCGGAACGATGGTGATCCCATGAGTTGGGCGACGAGCGAATCATCGGCGCCGAGTGGGCGTGCGAGCGAATCATCGACGCCGCGAGACCTCCCCACCCGGTGGCAGTCGTCGATGATGAACAACTACGGCACCCCGCCGCTCGCGCTTGTGCGCGGTGCGGGTGCCGAGGTCTGGGACGCCGACGGCCGCCGCTATCTCGACCTTCTGGGCGGCATCGCGGTCAATGCTCTGGGCCACGCGCACCCCGCGATCGTCGAGGCCGTCACCCGCCAGATCTCGACGCTGGGCCACACGTCGAACCTCTACATCACCGAGCCCCCGCTCGCGCTCGCCGAGAAGCTGCTCGAGCTGCTCGCCGTTCCGGAGGCGAAGGTCCTGTTCTGCAACTCCGGCGCCGAGGCCAACGAGACGGCGTTCAAGATGGCGCGTCGTACCGGCCGGCCGCACATCATCGCGGCGGAGAACGCCTTCCACGGCCGCACGATGGGGGCGCTGGCCCTCACCGGCCAGCCTCCCAAGCGTGCGCCGTTCGAACCGATGACGCCCGGCGTCTCGCACGTGCCCTACGGCGATGTCGCCGCGCTCGACGCCGCGGTGGACGCCGACACCGCCGCGGTCTTCCTCGAACCGATCATGGGCGAGGCGGGCGCGGTCACCCCGCCCGCGGGCTACCTGAAGGCGGCCCGCGAGATCACCGCGGCCCGCGGCGCGCTGCTCGTGCTCGACGAGGTACAGACCGGCATCGGCCGCACAGGTGCATGGTTCGCCCATCAGACCGCGGGCGTCGTGCCCGACGTCGTCACGCTGGCCAAGGGGCTGGGCGGGGGGCTCCCGATCGGCGCCTGCATCGGCATCGGTCCGGCCGCGTCTCTGCTCGAACCAGGCCACCACGGCACCACCTTCGGCGGGAACCCGGTGTGCTGCGCCGCCGCCCTCGCCGTGATCACCACTATCGCGTCCGAGGGGCTGCTGGAGCACGTCATGCTCGTCGGCAAGGAGATCGTCACCGGCGTCGAGGCGCTGGGTCATCCGCTCGTCCGCGGGGTCGACGGCGCGGGCCTGCTCATCGGCATTGTGCTGAACGAGCCGGTGTCGGCGGCCGTCGCCGCCGCGGCCCGGGACGCCGGGTTCCTGATCAACAACCCGGTGCCCGACCGGGTCCGGCTGGCCCCGCCGCTGGTGCTCACCGAGGCGCAGGTCGCGGAGTTCCTCGCCGCCCTCCCGAAGATCCTGGCTCGAGTCGTCAGGGAGGGTTCGGATGACTAGGCACCTGCTCAGGGACGACGACCTGTCCCCGGACGAGCAGCGCGAGGTCCTCGATCTCGCCGACGTCATGAAGGCCGATCCCTACGGCCACCGCCCGCTGGCGGGCCCCCGGTCGGTCGCCGTGCTGTTGGACAAGGCGTCCACCCGCACGCGCATGTCGTTCGAGGTGGGCATCAGCCAGCTCGGCGGCACCCCGCTGATCATCGACGGGCAGGCGAGCCAGCTCGGTCGCGGTGAGACGATCGCGGACACCGCGCGGGTGATGTCGCGTTACGTCGACGCGATCGTCTGGCGCACCGGCGACCAGTCCCGGATCGCCGAGATGGCAGCGATGGCATCGGTTCCCGTGGTCAACGCGCTCACCGACCAGTTCCACCCCTGCCAGGTGCTGGCCGACCTCCAGACGATCCGCGAGCGCTTCGGTCGCCTCGCCGGGCTCACGCTCACCTATCTGGGCGACGGTGCCAACAACATGGCCCATTCGCTGCTGCTCGGTGGGGCCACGGCGGGGCTGCACGTGCGGATCGCCGCACCTGAGGGCTTCCTCCCCGATCCCGACATCCTGCGCGACGCCGGCAACCGTGCCTCCGACACCGGCGGGGGAGTCGAGCTGATCGCCGACCCGCATGCCGCCGTCGACGGGGCGGACGTACTGGTCACCGACACGTGGGTGTCGATGGGTCAGGAGTCCGACGGGCTGGACCGGGCCGGCCCGTTCCGCCCGCTGCAGGTCAACGCGGCGCTGCTCGGCGGGGCCGCCCCCGGTGCGATCGTGCTGCACTGCCTGCCGGCGCACCGCGGCGACGAGATCACCGACGAGGTGATCGACGGCCCGGCGAGCGCCGTGTGGGACGAGGCCGAGAACCGGCTGCACGCGCAGAAGGCGCTGCTGACGTGGCTTCTCCGAGCATGACCGTGGTGTCGGGGGGCCGCTCGCGGGTGGCCCGGCAGGCGCGGATCGTCGAGCTGATCAGCCACCGCCACGTGCACAGCCAGACCGAGCTGCTCACCATGCTCGAGGCTGACGGCATCGGCACCACCCAGGCCACGCTGTCCCGCGATCTCGACGAGCTCGGCGCCGTGAAACTGCGCGGCGCCGACGGCGGCACGCCCGTCTACGTCATCCCCGACGACGGCAGCCCGGTGCGCGGGATCGAGGGCGGCACCGCACGCCTGGCCCGATTGCTGGGGGACCTGCTGGTGTCCGCGGACGCGAGTGGGAACCTGGCCGTGCTGCGCACCCCGCCGGGGGCTGCGCACTACCTCGCCAGCGCCCTGGACCGCGCCGCGCTGCATGATGTCGTCGGCACCATCGCCGGCGACGACACGCTCCTGGTGGTCGCCCGCGAGCCCCTTACCGGCGCCGAGCTCGCCGACCGCCTACAGAATCTGACGAACGAAGGAGTACCGAAATGACGGACCGGGTCGTACTGGCCTATTCGGGCGGGCTGGACACCTCGGTGGGTATCGGGTGGATCGCCGAGGAGACGGGCGCCGAGGTGATTGCCGTTGCCGTCGACTGCGGCCAGGGTGGCGAGGACCTCGAGGAGATCCGCAAGCGGGCGCTGGCCTGCGGCGCGGTCGAAGCCGTGGTCGCCGATGCCCGCAACGAGTACGCGGAGCAGTACTGTCTCCCGGCGCTACAGGCCAACGCGCTCTACATGGACCGCTACCCGCTGGTCTCCGCGCTGTCCCGCCCGCTGATCGTCAAGCATCTCGTCGAGGCGGCGAAGCACTACGGCGCGTCCACGGTGGCGCACGGCTGCACGGGCAAGGGCAACGATCAGGTGCGTTTCGAGGTCGGTATCCAGGCGCTCGCGCCGGACCTGAACGTCATCGCGCCGGTCCGCGACTTCGCCTGGACCCGCGAGAAGGCCATCAAGTACGCAGAGGAGCGCAACCTCCCCATCGACGTCAACAAGAAGTCGCCGTACTCGATCGACCAGAACGTGTGGGGCCGCGCCGTCGAGACCGGTTTCCTCGAGGACATCTGGAACGCGCCCATCGAGGACGTCTACTCCTACACCCAGAACCCCGCCGAGCCCCGCGACGCCGACGAGGTGATCATCCGTTTCGAGAAGGGTGTGCCCGTCGCCCTGGACGGCAAGCCGGTCTCGATGCTGCAGGCGATCCAGGAGCTCAACCTGCGCGCAGGTGCCCAGGGCATCGGGCGCCTTGACATGGTCGAGGACCGGCTCGTCGGGATCAAGAGTCGAGAGGTCTACGAGGCCCCCGGCGCGCTGGCGTTGATCACCGCGCACCAGGAGTTGGAGAGCGTCACCGTCGAGCGGGACCTCGCCCGCTTCAAGCGCACCGTGGCGCAGCGCTGGACCGAGCTCGTCTACGACGGGCTCTGGTTCTCCCCGCTGAAGTACGCGCTCGACGCGTTCATCGCGAACACCCAGGAGCACGTCACCGGCGAGATCCGGATGACGCTGCACGCCGGTCGCGCCGTGCCCACCGGCCGGCGCTCGGACGAGTCGCTCTACGACTTCAGCCTCGCCACCTACGACGAGGGCGACGCGTTCGACCAGACCCTCGCCAAGGGATTCGTGCAGCTCTGGGGCCTGCCGAGCAAGATCGCAGCCCGCCGGGACCAGCGACTGGGTGGCGCTTCGTCGTGAGCCGGCTGTGGGGAGGCCGGTTCGCCTCCGGCCCGGCCGACGCGTTGGCGGCCCTGTCGAAGTCCACCCACTTCGACTGGCGGCTGGCGCCGTACGACC
>JBKJPD010000601.1:0-4412 GCA_046595345.1 Pseudonocardia sp. | reverse complement strand
CGAAGATGCAGGAGCAGGCCGCGAAGTCGTTGCAACAGATGAGCGAGCTCGCTGCGCCGGGCAACACCCCGTCGCTGGAGGAGGTCCGGGACAAGATCGAGCGGCGCTACGCCAACGCCATCGGTTCGGCCGAGCTCGCGCAGAACTCCGTGCAGGGCCGCATGCTGGAGGTCCAGCAGTCCACCGTCGATGTGGCGGGATCGAGCCGGCTAGAGCAGATCCGGGCGTCGCTGCAGGGCACCCCGGTGGCGGGTGAGATCACCGCCGGCGATGCTGCGGCGGCTGCGGCCAAGCCACAGCTCAACAAGCAGCAGCAGCCCGGCACGGCCTGAGCCCGGATGGGGTTTCGCTCGACGGCCGCCTGTCCAACCCGGGCGGCGCCGGCTCAACCCGCCGTTTCATGCCGACCCACGGGTCAGGGTCGGCGGGGCGCGGGAGGCAGGTCGGGGCCGGGTTGGCAGGTGGGGCACCAGTACGCCGGCCGTGCGTAGATGCCATGGCCCTGCTCCCCGATCCGGACGCGGGTGCCGCAGCGCCGGCACCGTTGCCCGCCGCGCTCGAACACCCAGTGCTGACGGCCGCGGCCGAGCTCGCCGGTGGTGGACTGCTCGGGCCGGTCGGCGTTTCGCAGCAGGAGCTCGCGGGACAGGGCGATCGCCGCGGCCGGGTCGGGGACGTCGCGCACCAGCGTCCACGGGGACAGGCCCAGCAGGAAGCAGACCTCGGCCTTGTAGAGGTTGCCCACTCCGGCGATGGCCCGCTGCTCCAGCAGCACCAGCCCGAGCTCGTGGTCGGCTCGTGCGGTGACGCGGCGCAGCGCCTCCGCGGCGTGGCCGGTGTCCCATCCGGGGTTCAGCAGGTCCGGGCCGAGGTGTCCGACCAGCCGGCTCTCGTCGTCGGTCGGCAGCAGCTCCAGGTCGTGCAGCGCGAACCCGACGGCGACGCGGTCGGCGGTCTGCAGCACCGCGCGCGCCTCGTGCGCCGGCCGCTGCCAGGACATGCCGGGGCGGTAGAGATGCCAGGAGCCGTCCATCCGGAAATGGCTGTGCAGGCTGCGCCCGTCGTCGAATCGGGTGAACAGGTGCTTACCGACCGAGATCACGTCGAGCACCGTGCGACCGGCGAGGTCGTGTTCCACCAACCGTGGGTGTCGTAGCTCTCCGCGCACGAGTGACCGGCCGGAGAGCGCGGCGCGCAGCCGCTTCCCGGCGAGGTACACGGTGTCGCCCTCGGGCATGCCCCGACGGTATAGCCGACTTCTCCATCCGGCCGCGCGGGCGGTGCCCTCCTCCGCCGGCGTCCAGGTCAGGTGGTTGTGGTTGTGGTTGTGGCGGTCGCGGTGCGCGGATGGTCTGTCGAGCCGTCATGCCCGCAGGCGCAGGCCCTTCGGTGTGACCCGGAACCCGGCCTCGGTGAGAACATCGGCCAGCTCGGATCCCAGCGATCCCACCCCGTCCGCGCGTTCGACCGCGAGTGACCCCAGCCATCCTTCGTGCACCGCCCCGGCCAGCGCGTGTGCCGCAGCCGAGAGCTCGTCGCGATCGGTGGTGAACGACAGCAACGACCGGCCGCCACGTTCGACGTAGAGGGCGGGTGCCCCCTCGACGAGCACCACCAGCGCTCCGGCCTTGCGCCCCGGCCGGTGCTTGCCGTCCCCGACCGTGCCGGGCCAGGGCAGCGCTGCGCCGTAGGGCTGCGCCGGGTCGGCCGCTGCCAGCACCACCCGGGAAAGCCCCCCCGGGTCGAGGCCCGCGGGGCCACCGTCCGGACGCGACATCGCCCGCAACCGGTCGATGGCGCCCGGGACCGCGAACTGCGCGGCCCCGAGCCCCTCGACCACGTAGCCGCGGCGGGCGCGCCCGGAGTCCTCCATCGCGCGCAGTACCCGGTAGACCGCAGCGAACCCGCCGGTGACGCGCTCGGTGGCCAGTGCCCCCCGGGTGAGGACGCCGTGGCGCTCCAGGAAGGCCTCGGCCCGGGCGTGGGCGCGCCGGGTGGGGTCGGGTTCCCGCTCGACGGCGAGCGCCCATCGCCCACCCACCGACGGGGGCCCGCCGCGGCTGGGCATCGCGGGGCGGCCGGCGCGGAGCCCTGCGTAGCGGCCTCGTGGGGCGGCGCGCCGGGTGCGGTGCGCCGCGCCACCACCGCGGGCACCACTGAGCCGGGCCCGCAGCGGACCGAGGGTGTCGGTGCTGAGCAGCCCCGCCCAGAGGAGGTCCCACACCACGGTGACCACGGCGGCGTCGGCGGGCACGGCCTGCGCGTCCTCGACGAGCGTGCGCCCGGCGCGGTCGGCGAGTTCGCGGAAGAAGAGTGCACCGCCGCCGATGGGTGGGGCGTCCAGGTCGGGCCATCCGAGCGCGGCGAGCACCGCGCGGTGCAGTGGCGTCGCGGCGACGTCGGGGTCGGGCTCGGGGAGAAGCAGGTCGGCGACGTCGGTGGGCGCGAGGGCCAGCCAGCCGTCGCTCCCGGCCAGCGTCCCGCAGCCGGTCCAGGTGACCTCACCTGCGGCGGTGAGCTCGTCGAGCAGCGCGGGGGTGTAGCCGGGCAGCCGGGCCGGGAGGATCAGCGACTCCAGCGCGCTCGCCGGCAACGGGGCGCCCGCGAGCTGCTCGACCACGCCGAGCACGTCGTCGGCGCCCGGCGCCCGGCGCATCCGGCCGCGGCGCGGACCCTCGGCGCCGGTCTGCACGCCTTGCCATGCGGGCAGGAACCGGCCCAGCGCGCGCTGCTCCACCGGTTCGACCTCGGCACGGAGCCGGGCCAGTGAGCCCCGGCGCAGCCTGCGCAGCACCTCGGTGTCGCAGTACTCGATCCCCTCGGAGGAAGGCCGCAGCTCCCCGCGCACGAGCCGTCCGGAGCCGACCAGCCGGTCGAGCACCCCGGCGACGACGGCCACGCCGAGCCCGAAGCGGGCCGCGCAGTCCGGCGCGGGGAACGGGCCGTGGGTGCGGGCGAAGCGCAGCACGAGATCGCCGAGCGGATCGGCAACCGGCTCGGTGAACGCCTCCGGCACGCCGACGGGCAGCGCCGTGCCGAGCGCGTCACGCACGCGTCCGGCGTCCTCGATGGCGAGCCAGCGCTGCTCCCCACCGATCCGTACCCGGATCGCGCGCCGGGCGGCCTCCAGACCCTGCAGCCACTCCTCCAGGACGCCGCGTGCGGCGGCCTCGGCCGTGGTCATGTCACCGAGGAAGCGCAGCAGGTCTGCCGCGCCCTCCGCGTCGCGGGCGTGCCGGTCGGGAGCCAGTCGTTGCAGCGACGCCTCGACTTCGGCGAGGACGTCGGGATCGAGCAGCTCCCGGATCGCTTCGGAACCGAGCAGCTCGGCCAGCAGCGTGGAGTCCAGCGACAGCGCCGCGGCCCGGCGCTCGGCCAGCGGGGCGTCGGACTCGTAGAGGAACATCCCGACGTAGCCGAACAGCAGGCTCCGCGCGAACGGCGACGGCGAGGGTGTGGCCACCTCGACCACGTGCACCGTGCGCGACTGGACATCGGTCATGAGCGAGCGCAGCCCGGGCAGGTCGTAGACGTCCTGCACGCACTCGCGCATCGCCTCGAGCGTGATGGGGAACTGCTCGTAGCGCCCCGCCACCGCGAGCAGCTGCGCGGATTTCTGCCGTTGCTGCCACAGCGGGGACCGCCGTTTCGGATCGCGGCGCGGCAGCAGCAGCGCGCGCGCCGCGCACTCCCGGAACCGGGACGCGTAGAGCGACGACCCGCCCAGCTCGGCGACGACGATCTGCTCCACCTCGGCGGGGTCGAGCAGCACGTCCTCCGCGGTGGGCACCACCTCGGCGCCGTTGTCGTCCACAGCGTCGGGAAGCCGCAGCACGATGCCGTCGTCGGCCGAGGATGCGTGCACCTCGACCCCGCGCCGCTCCCGCATCCGCGCTGCGATCGCGAGCGCCCACGGCCCGTTGACCTTCGCCCCGAACGGCGAGTGCACGACGAGGCGCCAGTCGCCCAGCTCATCGCGGAAACGCTCGACCAGGATCGTGCGGTCGCTGGGCACGTGGCGGGTGGCGTCGCGCTGTTCGTGCAGGTAGGCGAGCAGGTTGTCGGTGGCCCACACGTTCAGCCCGGCCGCCGCGGCCCGTTCGCGGGCCGGCTCGTCGGCCAGCGCGGACATCTCGCGGACGAACGCCCCGACCGCGCGCCCCAGCTCCAGTGGACGCCCGATCGACTCGCCCTTCCAGAACGGCATCCGCGCGGGCACCCCCGGGGCCGGGGTGACGATCACGCGGTCGTGGGTGATGTCCTCGATGCGCCAGCTCGACGTCCCGAGCAGGAACGTGTCGCCCACCCGGGACTCGTAGACCATCTCCTCGTCGAGCTCGCCGACCCGGGACCCGGCCCCGTCGGCCCCGCCGGGCGTCATGACGATGAACAGCCCGCGGTCGGGGATGGTG
>JBKJPD010000598.1:0-4320 GCA_046595345.1 Pseudonocardia sp. | reverse complement strand
GGGTGCTGGACTGCCTGGAGTTCGACGACCACCTGCGCCACCTCGACGGCATCGACGACGTGGCGTTCCTGGCGATGGATCTCGAGCGGCTCGGTCGCGCGGACCTGGCGGGCCGGTTCCTGGAGGCCTACGTCGAGTTCTCGGGGGATCCCGCGCCCGCGTCGTTGCTCCACCACTACGTCGCCTACCGCGCCGTGGTGCGGGCGAAGGTGGCCTGCCTGCGCCATCGCCAGGGCGACGGGGCCGCAGCGGCGGAGGCGTCGGAGTACGCGACACTGGCGCTGCGTCATCTGGAGCGCGGTGCGGTGCGCCTCGCGATAATCGGCGGGCTGCCAGGCACGGGCAAGACCACCCTCGGCGGCGCGATGGCAGATCGGTTCGGCACGGTGCTGCTCTCCAGCGACCGGCTGCGCAAGGAGCTCTCCGGGATCGACCCGGACGAGCCCGCTGGGGCGCCGTTCCGCGAGGGGCTCTACACCGAGGATCGGACAGCGGCGGTGTACGCCGAGCTTCTGCACCGTGCCGGGTTGCTGCTCGCTCGCGGCGAGTCGGTCGTGCTCGACGCGTCGTGGACCTGCGCACAGCACCGGCGCGCCGCCGAGGAGCTCGCCTGCCGTACCAGCAGCGATCTCATCCAGCTGCAGTGCCGCGTGACCACCGAAGCGGCGGGCCGGCGGATCATGACGCGCGGGCGCACCGCGTCGGACGCGACCGTGGACCTTTCCCTGGCGATGTCGGCCGAGGCCGAACCGTGGCCCGAGGCCGTGACCATCCCGACCTACGGGACCGTCGCGGAGTCGTTGGAACTCGCGGCGTCGCAGTGGCGTGGCGCTCTGGCCGGGCGCCCGTGAGTCCCGCCTCTCCCGGTACCGACGGCCCGACCCCGCCCCACCGCGAAATAGGTGATCGGCCCGACGAAGTTCACCAGCGACACCAGGGCCCACATCCACCTCGGGCCATTCACCTCAGCGGGACCGCGTCGGCGCAGATCGGCCAGCGCCGCGCCCAGCAGCCCGAACTCGACCAGGCCCGCCAGCGCGATCCCCACCCGCGCCCACGGTGAGTAGTCGCTCCAGCCTCGCCGTGCGGGGGTTCCCATGCACGCACGATTGCACGCACGGGAACCCGGCAGTACCGACGGCAGGCCCTGCCCGAGGGGTCGTCCGGCCCCCGGCGCGGATGTCTCAGGACCGTGTGCGTGGGAAGCCGACCTGACGACAATTTGCTCCGCGACCAGGACCACGGCGGCGGATGGAGTCGTTGATGCGTATCCGGGTGACCCGCCCACCGGCCGTCCGGTGGCACAGTCCTACGGCGGCCACCGGGCTGCGCCCGGGCCTGGCGGCGCTGCGCCGCCGGGACGTCCCCGCCGTCCGGAGCGACGTGTTCGCCGGACTGACGGTCGCCGCCTACCTCGTGCCGCAGGTGCTGGCCTACGCAGAGGTGGCCGGGCTTCCGGCGGTCGCCGGGCTGTGGGCCGCGGTCGCGGCGCTGGCCGCCTATGCCGTGCTCGGGTCGTCCCGGCAGCTCTCGGTCGGCCCGGAATCGACCACCGCGCTGATGACCGCGATCGCTGTCGCACCGCTCGCGGCAGGCGGCTCCCAACGTTACGCCGCGCTGTCCGCCGCGCTCGCCCTGATGGTCGGCGCGATCTGCCTGCTCGGGCGCGCCGCCCGGCTGGGCTTCCTGGCGGAACTGCTGTCCCGCCCGGTACTGGTCGGCTACCTCACCGGCATCGCGCTGGTGATGATCTCGAGCCAACTGGAGAACGTCACCGGCGTTCCCGTCGAGGGCGGCACGTTCCTCGCCGACCTGGGGTCCTTCGTCGGCCACCTCGACCAGGCCCACCTACCGACGCTGCTGCTGTCCGCGGCGGTGCTCACATTTCTGCTCGTCACCGGCGCGCTGCTCCCCCGCGCCCCCGGACCGCTGCTCGCGGTGCTGTTCGCGGCCGCGGCGACGGTCGCGTTCTCGCTGGACCGCCTGGGCGTGCAGGTCATCGGAGCCGTCCCCGAGGGGCTGCCGGTGCCGGGGCTGCCGTCCGTGACCGCGGCGGACATCGTGAACCTGCTGCTGCCGGCCATCGGCGTGGCAATCGTGGCCTACTCCGACAACATGCTCACCGGCCGCGCGTTCGCCGCGCGCCACGGTCACCCCCTCGACGCCGACCAGGAGATGCTCGCCGTCGGGGCGGCCAACATCGCCGCCGGGCTCGTGGCCGGTTTCCCGGTGAGCAGCAGCGGCAGCCGCACCGTGATCGGCGACGCCCTGGGCAGCCGCAGCCAGCTGTCCTCCGTGGTGACACTGCTCGCCGTGGTGGCGGTGCTGCTGGCCGGCGGCCCGGTACTGGCGGCCTTCCCGACCGCGGCGCTGGGCGCGCTGGTGGTCTATGCCGCGCTGCGCCTGATCGAGGCCGGTGAGTTCCGCCGCTTCGCCCATTTCCGCCGCTCCGAGCTCACTCTCGCACTCGCGACCACAGCCGCCGTGCTGGCACTCGGCGTGCTCTACGCGGTCCTCGCCGCCGTCGGCCTGTCGATCCTCGACCTGTTGCGGCGCGTCTCCCGGCCGCACGACGGGATCCTCGGGTTCGTCCCGGGAATCGCCGGGATGCATGACATCGACGACTACCCGAACGCCGCGACCGTCCCCGGCCTCGTCGTGTACCGCTACGACGCCCCGCTGTGCTTCGCCAACGCCGAGGACTTCCGCCGCCGGGCCCTCGCCGCCGTGGACGGCGCAACGACGCCCGCCCGGTGGCTGCTGCTCAACATGGAGGCCATCATCGAGATCGACATCACCGCCGCCGACACAGTGCACGCGCTCTGCGACGAGCTCGACAGGCGCGGGGTGGTGCTGGCGCTGACCCGAGTCAAACAGGACCTCCTCCAGGACCTGCAACACAGCGGACTGCGGGACAGGGTCGGCCCGGATCGGATCTTCCCGACCCTGCCCACGGCAGTAGAGGCCTTTCGGGAGGCGCAGCGATGTCGCCCGCCGGAACCGCCGTAACGGCCCCGGCCGACGTCGCGGGCTCAGTGCTGATGCCTCACCCGCCGGGTGTCAGTGCAGCGGTACCCGCCAGCTCAACCGGGTGCCGCCCAGCGGTTCGGGTCGCACCGTCAGCTCGCCTGCGCACTCCCGCGCCCGCTCCTCGAGGTTCCGCAGACCACTGCGCGCCGCCGCCGGCTCGATCCCGACCCCGTCGTCGACCACATCGATCAGCAGGTCCACACCCGCCTCCACCGTGACGGTCACCGCGGTCGCGCCGGCGTGCCGCACCGCGTTGCTGACCGCCTCCCGGACCACTGCCACCGCATGCACGCCGACCTCCGGCGGCACCAAGGTGTCGACCGCACCCTCCATCCGCACCGACGGGGACAGGCCGCTGCCATCCGCCGCCTCGGCCGCGGTGTCCAGCAGTCGGCGCCGCAGACCGCCCTGCGCGCCGTCGCCGGTGGTGTGCAGGTCGAAGATCGCGGTGCGGATCTCCCGGACGGTCTGGTCGAGCTCCTCCACGGCCTGCTGGATGCGGTGCTGCACATCCGGGTCCACGCTGCGCCGCAGCGTGGACTGCAACTGCAGACCAGTGGCGAACAACCGCTGGATGACGTGGTCGTGCAGGTCGCGGGCGATCCGGTCACGATCGGCGAACACGTCGAGCTGGCTCTGGGCCCGATTCCTCTCGCCCCACTCCAACGCGAGCGTGGCCTGCTCCGCGAACGAGGTCAGCAGCGGCACCTCACCGGGCTCGAAGGCGTCCTCACCGGGCCGGCGCATCGCGACCAACAGGCCGATCACAGCGTCCCGGGAGTGCAGCGGGACGGCCACGGTCGACCCGTACGGCGCCACATCCCGGCTCACACCGGCCAGGAGGTCCCCCGGCGAGGCCGCCAGCACAGCGGCGCGACCGTCCACGACCTCACGCAGGAGCGGGTCGTGACCGTCGAGCCGGCGACCGATCAGGCTCGGCTCCTCGGGCCCGCACTGGGCGCGGATCACGAAGTCGCCGACGAGCAGGTCCGGTTCGAGCGGGTCGGAACCCAGGACGATGACGGTGGCGTCCGACCTGGTGAGTTCCAGCGTGCGCTGAGCGATCAGCCGCAACGCGTCCTCCTCGGTCGCCCCTGACAGCAGCTCGTTGCGGATCTCCGCGGACGCCTCCAGCCACCGCTGGCGCAGCTGACCCTGCTCGAAGAGGTCTGCGTTCTGCACCGCGATCCCGGCCGCCGCGGCGAGAGCCTCGACGACGACCTCGTCGTCGGCGGTGAATTCCCCGCCACCGTTCTTCTCGGTGAGATACAGGTTGCCGAACACCGCCTC
>JBKJPD010000434.1:0-4801 GCA_046595345.1 Pseudonocardia sp. | reverse complement strand
CCGCGCCCGGGCGGCGGCCGGAGACCCTCGTTTTAGGGGCTGTCAGCCCCTCGTTTCCGTCTTTTGGACCCGGTGATCGGCGGGTGACGCTACGGGTCATCAGCACGGCGCTGCACCATAAGGGGACATCAATGCGGACTCGGCCTGCCACCACCACCGACGGCATCAGCCCGGCCAGTGGCGGCTGCCCGTTCAGCGGGAACGCCGACGAACCGCCGGCGGTGTCTCGGCGCGGCGTGCTCGCCGGGGCCGCCGTGCTCGCCGCGAGCTCCATGTTCGCCGGGACCGGAGTGGCGTCGGCCGCCGTCCCCGCCTCGCCGTCGGCCGCCCCCCCGATCGCCGGGGCGGCCGACGGCAGCCCGCTGCGCGGGGCGCCGAACTGGAAGCACGCGGTCGGCGACCCGCGGGGCAGCGATATCGTCGCGAAGTTCGGCCCGAATCGCGAGGCCCGATTCGGGACGATGTTCAAGGGCCTGCCGCCGTTCACCCCGGACGACGCGCTGCTCGTCGACCTGTCAGAGCACATGCTGGAGAACCGCGGGCCCCTCGACGACATCCTGCCGGACGGGCACGACAACTTCGATATGCCGTCCGGCTACATCTACCTTGGCCAGTTCATCGACCACGACATGACGCATGACACCACTCCCCTGCCCGACCGGCAGACCGACCCGCACGGGCTGACGAACTTCGACACCCCGCAGTTCGACCTCGGCTCGGTGTACGGAAAGGGACCGCAGCAGAGCCCCGAGCTCTACGACCCCAACCGGCCGGGCCACCTCCTGCTCCGGAGGAACGTGCTGGGCATCGAGGACCTGCCGCGCGACAGCGCCGGGAACGCGTTCACCGGGGACCCGCGCAACGACGAGAACCTGATCATCTCCCAGATGCAGATGGCGTTCATCAAGTTGCACAACCGCTTCATGGACGGCGAAGCGAAGGGGAACTTCGCCCGCGCCCAGCAGCTCACCCGCTGGCACTTCCAGTGGGTCATCGTCCACGACTTCCTGCCGCACGTCGTCGGTCGGGCGCTGGTCGACGACATGGTCTTCACCCTCCCCGGCGGCCGGATCAGGGCGAAGACGGTGTTCTACCTCCCGCTGGACCAGAGGCGGCCGATGATGCCGATCGAGTTCTCCGTCGGGGCGTACCGGTGGGGCCACAGCGGGATCCGGCCGGAGTACGAGATGCACGAGACACCGGGCGTCTCACCCAATCCGGCGGTGCTGCCGATCTTCGACACCAGCAACCCGCCGAACGACCTGCGCGGTTCCCGACCGCTCCCGTTCGAGGCGACGATCGACTGGAACTACTTCTTCGAGATCCGGGGAGTGCAGTCCCCCGACGATCGCAACTTCGCGCGATCCATCGACACCCAGGTCGCCCGTCCGCTGCACGACCTGCCCGATTCCGTCGTCGCGCACACACCGGGGGCGATCCTCGCTCTCGCCCAGCGCAACCTGCTGCGCGGCAAGCGACTGGGCCTGCCCAGCGGGCAGGACGTGGCGGCCCGGATGCGGATGGTCCTCCCGACCATGCCCGCACCGCTGAGCAACGCCCAGCTCGGTCTCACCGACCCGCGTTGGGGCGGCAAGGCGCCGTTGTGGTTCTACTGCCTGAAGGAAGCCGAGATCGGGGGCGGTAACCGGCTCGGCGCCGTCGCGGGCCGGATCGTGGCCGAGGTGATCCTCGGACTGCTGCAGGCCGACTTCGCCTCCTACTGGAACGCGCGAACCCCGTTCGTTCCGGTCGGCGGCCCGGACTTCACGATGGGCGATCTGCTCCGGCTCGCCGGGGCGCCGATCATCGACCCGAGCACCGGACTACCGATCGTGTCGTGAGATAGAGTCGGCGGCTGCGAACCCGTCCCGGTCAGCGCTGCCAGAAGTCGTCCCCCCTTTCGTCCCGGCCGGACATGGTCTACCCACCCGGCGATCGGCGATCCTGTCCTCATGCGAAACCCTCGGGACGGATCAGCGGTGAGGTTCCTGTGCACATCGCGATGAACCTCGGAGGGGACGCCCTCGGCAGCCCCAGCTCTCCGCGCGACGTCGTGGACGACGCCCGCCGCGCGGAGGCCGACGGGTTCACCTCCGCGTGGTCGGTGCATTTCTCACGCGCCTACGACGCGCTGACCGCCGTCGCGGGCGCGGGCGCCGCGACGGAGCGCATCGAGCTCGGCGTCGGCGTCGTCCCCACCTATCCGCGGCACCCGCTGGCGCTGGCCCAGCAGGCGGCCACCACGCAGGTCTTCTGCGGTGGGCGATTGACCCTCGGCGTGGGTGTCTCACACCGGCCGGTGATCGAGGGCCTGCACGGGCTTCCCTTCGCCAGCCCGGCCAAGCACATGCGCGAGTACCTCAGCGTGCTCGGGCCGCTGCTGCGCGGCGAGGAGGTGAGCTTCCGGGGCGAGTACTACCAGGTCGAGGGCGGTTTCATCGTGCCTGGGACGTCCCCGGTGTCGATCGTCGTCGGGGCACTGTCCCCGGGGATGGTGCAGGTCGCGGGCGAACTGTCCGATGGCACCATCACCTGGCTCGCCGGCCCGCGGACCCTGGAGGACTCCATCGTGCCCACGTTGGTCGACGCGGCAGCAGCGGCGGGCAGGCGACGGCCGCGGGTCGTCGCCGGCGTGCCGATCGCGGTCACCGACGATGCCGACCGGGCCCGCGCGGTCGCCGAGACGACATTCGCCCGCTACGGCGCGCTGGACAACTACCTGAGGCTGATGGAACGTGAGGGCGTGACATCGATGGGCGGGCTCGCAGTGGTCGGAACCGAGGCCGAGGTGGAGAAGCAACTGAAGCGCTATGCCGACGTCGGGGTCACCGAACTATGGCCCGTGATCTTCCCGGTCGGCGAGGACGCCGCCGCAAGCATCCAGCGCACCCGCGCCCTGCTGGTCGGGCTCGGAGGTGCCGCGTGACCTACGCCGAGGAGCTGATCGAGGGCGGCTTCGCCATCGAGGTGGCCGACGCCCCGCTGCTCCACGATGGTCTCAACATCGCCGACCTGGCTCATGTGCTCGTGCTGCGCGAGCGCAGGGTCGCGCCCGACAGCGCGGCGCGGAAGCTACTGGGTGTCCTGCTCGAGGCCGTTCACACGCCTGTGGCGGAGTTCGGCTACGACCCGGCGTACGGCGAAGCCTACAACTGCCGTGAACGCCGGTTCGCCGCGCAGATCGGGCGCGACGCCGGCTGGCTGCACGCCGGACGACCGCGCCGCGAGGCCGTGCGCATCGCCATGCGACTGCGGGTACGCCGCGACACCGCCGACCTCGTCGAGGCGGCCGCGCAGTTCGCGCACGTGGCCTGCGAGCGGGCCGTCGAGCACGCCGAGACGCTGATGGCCGAACAGACCTACCTGCAGCACGCCCAGCCGTCGACGTTCGGTCACTACCTCCTCTCGATGGTCTACCCGGTTCTCCGGGAGATCGAGCGGCTCACCGCGAACCTGGACTGGGTCAACCGCAGCCCGGCAGGCGCGGGCGGGGTCAACGGCAGCCCGTTGACCGGTGACCGGGAGCGGATGGCCGACCTGCTCGGCTTCGACGACGTCATCGAGCACACTCGCGACGCGATGTGGCAGGCCGACGGGTTCATCGACGTGGTGGGCACGGCGACAGGGCTGGTCACCACGCTGGCGAAGCTCGCCGAGGACCTGGAGATCTGGAGCAGCGGCGAATTCGGCTACGTGAGCCTGGCCGACGGGCACACCCGCACGAGCGTGCTGATGCCGCAGAAGCGCAACCCCTACGCGCTGACCATGGTCCGCGGGGAAGCCGGCATCCTGATCGGGCGGCTGACCGGAATGCTCGCGGTGGCCAAGAGCCCATCGGCGCGCAGCGACAACCTGATCTTCGCCTACGGGGAGGTACCGCGGGCGCTGGACCTCGCCACCCGGGCCACCCGGCTGATGACCGGGGTGATCGGCGGGCTGAGCGTGAACGCGGACCGGATGTACGCCGCGCTCGAGGGGGGCTTCTCGCAGGCCGCCGACCTCGCCGAGCACCTCATGATCACCAGCGGGCTGGACTACCGCTCCGCCTACGAACTGGTCGGGGCCTGTGTCCGACGCGCGGCCGCCGACGGGCTGCGCGGCATCGACATCACCGGTTCGATGCTCGATGCAGCCGCCCGCGAGGTCGCCGCAAAGGATCCGGAGTCGTCGCTCACCACCCCCGCCTTCGCCGGCACCGACCTGCGCGACGTGCTCGATCCCGCCATGATCGTGCGGTCCCGGATCTCCCGTGGCGGTGCCTCACCGGACGTGGTCCGCGGCATGGCGAAGGAATGCCTCGACGTCGCGGACCTCGCGCTGGCCGCCGTCAGGTCGCGGCGCAGCGGGTTCGCGGAAGCCGAGGCCGCGGTGCTGCGGCGGGCCCTGTCGCTTACCGACGGATCCGGAACGCCGTTCGGTGAGCTGGGCCATACCCAGTCACCCTGAGTCGGCCGGGTGTGGGCTACCCGGGTTCGGGGAGTCGTCGAGCGCGCGCAGAGTGGCCCAGGCACGGGTGGCGAGCTGAAGGTTGAAGCGCATGTCGGGGTGGTTGGGTTCGAGCCCGGACAGCTCACGGATCCGTTGCATCCGGTATTTGAGCGTGTTGCGGTGCACCGACAGCTGCTTCGAGGTGATGGTGTAGTTCCCGCCCTGCTCGAGGTACTCGGTCAGCGTGCCGACCAGTTCGGTGCCACGGCGGAGATCGTAGTCGATCAGCGCGCCCAGCCACTGTCGGACGAACCGGTGCACGTCCCGCTGATCGGGCAGAGCGGCGAGCAGGCGGAACACGCCGAGCCCGGCG
>JBKJPD010000510.1:0-5134 GCA_046595345.1 Pseudonocardia sp. | reverse complement strand
CACAGAACAAGCGCCGTGGTCAAAGAAAAACAAACTGGCATAAAACCAATTCATGATAAAGCTCGACACACTGTTGAGTTCTCAAAAGACACCCGCACACCATCACCCACCGCTAGGCGGAGATCCGGGGCTGTCGTCTGCGCGCTGGCTCCGACTTGGCCGGAGCAACTTTTCTAACTTACATGGTCCGGAGCGAGGAGTCAAGCTCCGCTCGGCCCACATCCTTCCGGTCGCACCAACCTCGTGCGAGACCTTCCGGGGCGGCCGCCACACCTGCGGGCTGACTCTGGGCCGAAGATTCTCGTCCCGGTCTGTCGTGCTGCCCGCTGTGGCGACTTGGAGAAAGTTACACAGGCGTCCCAGCAGTCACTAATCCGGGGTACCTATTGGACATCGCTGCAGCTCAGATGGGGTATGGCCGGTCAGGCCGCGCGGATCCGCGCTCCGGCCAGGTTCCGCTTCCCGCGGCGGACTACCAACCACCCGCCGGCCAGTGCGTCGTCAACTGCCGGAACCCACTGATCGTCGGACACCTTGACGTTGTTGACGTAGGCGCCGCCCTCACCCACCGCGCGTCGAGCGGCCCCACGACTCTCCGCCAGGCCTGTCGCCACCAGCAGATCCACGATCGTCGGCCGATCGGCGATCCCGACGTCGGTGGTGGGTACCTCGGCCAGTGCAGCGTCGAGCGTGGCTGCGTCGAGTTCCCGTAGGTCACCGCGCCCGAACAGCGCGCCGCTCGCGGCGACGACCTGCTCGGTCTGGTGTCGCCCGTGCACCAGCGTTGTCAGCTCCTCGGCCAGCCTTCGCTGTCCGGCACGTAGCTGGGGCCGGTCGGCGACGTCCTGCTCCAGCGTCTGGATCTCCTCGCGCGGCAGGAACGTGAAGAGCCGCAGATACCGTGCGACGTCGGCGTCGGCGACGTTCACGAAATACTGATACCACGCGTAGGGCGAGGTCATCTCCGGGTCGAGCCAGATGTTGCCGCCGCCGGTGGACTTGCCGAACTTGCGGCCGTCCGTGTCGGTGACCAGCGGCAGCGTCAGGGCATGCGCTGCGCCACCCTCCACCCGTCGGATCAGTTCGACCCCTCCGACGATGTTCCCCCACTGGTCCGAACCGCCGATCTGCAAGCGACAGTCGTGCTGTCGGTACAGATGCAGGTAGTCCTGGCTCTGCAGCAGGAGGTAGCTGAACTCGGTGAAGGACATGCCGTCCGTGGCGAGCCGCCGTTTGACCGTTTCCCGCGCCAGCATGACGTTGATCGAGAAGTGCTTGCCGACGTCGCGGAGGAACTCCAGCGCGGACTGCCCACCGGTCCAGTCGAGGTTGTCGGCGACGAGCGCGCCGGTCGGTGAGTCGTCGAACTGCACGAACCGTTCGAGCTGCCCCCGGATGCGGGCTCCCCAGTCGCTGATCGTCTCGACGCTGTGCAGCGACCGCTCACCGACATCGCGGGGGTCGCCGATCATGCCTGTCGCTCCCCCGGCCAGGACGATCGGCCGAGCGCCGGCCTGCTGGAAACGGCGCAGGGTGAGCAGCGGCACCAGGTGTCCGGCGTGCAGGCTCGGGCCGGTCGGGTCGAAACCCGCGTAGAGGGTCAACACCCCGTTCGCAAGATCCCGACGCAGCGCGTCACGATCGGTGCTCTGCGCGATGAGGCCGCGCCACTCCAGCTCGTCGAGAATGTCCGTACTCACAGGACGGATCCTCTCGCACGCCACGTCGGGGACGCACGCCGGTTCCGGCCTGTTGCGTCACCGGCCGGCGCCGTCCGGTTACGGGGCGCCGCGGCCGGGACGGTACGCACTCACCTCGGGCGTGCCGTCGATCCAGAAACGCCACTGCCGTTCGTGTGCCGCAGCCACTCCGACGCGGGGTCCGGTTCGTACCGCGACCGGGTCGACCGGACGACCGGCCACCAGTCGCACCGGGGAGCCCGGATCGGTCACGTCGATCCCGTTGTGCTCCCGCCCGAGGCCCAGCAGCGAGGCCAGCCGGGCCGGGCCACGCGCCAGGTCGACCGCCCGCCTGGCCGTCGGCCTGCGCGCGTACGCGAGCGCCGGGTCCGACACCACCTCCCCCGCGCGCAGCAGCACCGCGCCCGCCTCCCCGTCGGGAAGGCAGCTGACGTTCGCGCAGAAATGCATGCCGTAAACGAAGTAGACGTACAGGTGCCCGGCCGGTCCGAACATGACGCCGTTGCGCGGCGTGCGACCCCGGAAACTGTGTGACGCCGGATCGTCGGCGCCGCGGTACGCCTCCACCTCCACCAGCCGTACCGCGACCGGGCCCTCCGGGGTGTCCGCCTGCACCGTGCATCCGAGCAGCCGGATCGCCGCGTGGAGCAGGTCGCCGGCGAGCTCCCCGCGGCCGAGCATCGCGGGTGCACGCTCCGCATCGTGGTGAGCGGAGTCACGCACGGACATCACTACCTGTCCAGTGTCATCCGCGCTCGGGCACGGAGCGCTGGGCCAGGGCCAGTCGCACGCAGACCGCCACACCCGACATCGCGCGCTGCACCTCGTCGAGCACGGGGAACGTCGGGGCGAGGCGGATGATCGCGTCCTGAGGGTCCGTGCTGTAGGGGTGCGTGGCGCCCGCGGGAGTCAGGGCGATGCCGGCCACCTTCGCAAGCCGCACGATCTCCGCGGCGCAGCCATCGGGCACCGTGAGCGTGACGAAGTACCCACCGGTCGGCGTGGACCACGACACCCCGGAGGTGTCGGCGAAGTTGTCGGTGAGGATGCCTTCGAGCATCGCGAACTTCGGCGCGATGACCTCCCGATGCCTGCGCATGTGCTCTGCCACGCCGTCGGCGTCACGCAGGAACAGCACATGGCGCAGGTGGTTGGTCTTGTCCGGGCCGATCGTGCGCTTACCGGTGAGCGCGAGCCACCACGCGATGTTCGCGGGGGAGGCACCCAGGAATGCGACACCGCCACCGGCGAGGGTGATCTTGGACGTGGAGCCGAAGACGAACACCCGGTCGGCGTGGCCGGCCTCCGCGGCGAGGCCGAGCAGGTCGGCGATCTCAGCCGGGGTGTCGGTGAGGTGGTGCACGGCGTAGGCGTTGTCCCACATGATCCGGAAGTCCGGTGCGGCGGTGGGCATCGCGGCCAGTCGCCGGACCGTGTCGTCGGAGTAGACCGTGCCGTCGGGGTTGGAGTATTTCGGCACGCACCAGATGCCCTTGATCGACGCATCCTGGGCCACGAGCCGCTCGACGACGTCCATGTCCGGCCCATCCGGGGTCATCGGGACGCTGACGAGCTCGATGCCGAGCCGCTCGGACGCCGCGAAGTGCCGGTCGTAGCCGGGGACGGGAGCGAGGAACACCACCCGCTCCTCGTCGATCCAGCGGCGTTCGGCGCCGGGAGGGGGGCTCAGCAGGGCGTGTACCAGGGTGTCGTGCATGAGCTCGAGGCTGGAGTTGCCGAACGCGACCAGCTGCTCGACCGGCACCTGCAGCGCACCGCTGAAGATCGCCCGCAGCTCCGGAAGCCCCTGCAGACCCTGGTAGTTGCGAGTGTCGGTGCCGTCGGCGGCTGTGTGCCGCTCGCCGGGCAGGCTCAGCATCGGCGACGCCAGGTCGAGCTGCGCGGTCGAGGGCTTACCGCGGGTGAGGTCGAGCTTCATACCCTGTGCGACGAGAGCGTCGTAGTCGGCGCGGACGGCCTCCAGCGCTGGGCGCGCCGGTTCGGCGGGCGTAGTCATGCTGATCCTCCGGATCGGGTGGCAGGTGCGGTGCTGTCGAGTTCACGGCTGTCGAGTTCACGGCTGCCGAAGGCACGGCGGGCCGCGGTGACCGTGTGTCGCAGGTCGTCGAACTGCTCGGCGACGCGCTCCCCCGCGGTGCCCCCGCGGGCGTTCCTCGAGGCTATCGAGCCCGCCACGGTGAGCACATCACGCACCCCGGGCGTGAGAGCGGGATGGACTGCAGCGAGTTCGTCGTCACCGAGATCGGCGAGACCGACACCCCTGGCCTCGGCAGCGCGGACGCAGCCGCCTGCCGCCTCGTGGGCCACGCGGAACGGGATGCCCTGACGGACCAGCCATTCGGCGACGTCGGTAGCGAGGGTGAACCCGGCCGGGGCGAGCTCGGCGAGGCGGTCGGTGTGGAAGACGAGCGTGGCGATCATGCCGGCCACCGCGGGCAACAGCAGCTCCAACTGCTCGACCGAGTCGAACAGTGGCTCCTTGTCCTCCTGCAGGTCCCGGTTGTACGCCAGTGGCATGGCCTTGAGCGTGGCCATCAGGCCGGTGAGGTTACCGATCAGCCTGCCCGCCTTGCCGCGCGCCAGCTCCGCGACGTCGGGGTTCTTCTTCTGCGGCATGATCGAACTGCCGGTGGAGAAGGCGTCGTCGAGGGTGACGTAGGAGAACTCCGCGGTGGCCCAGATGATCACTTCCTCGGCGATCCGAGACAGGTCGACCGCAATCATCGCGAGCACGAAGGCGGCCTCGGCGGCGAAGTCGCGCGAGGCGGTGCCGTCGATGGAATTCGCGGCCGAGGAGTCGAAGCCCAGTTCCGCCGCGACGGCCTCGGGGTCCAGGCCCAATGACGATCCTGCCAGCGCCCCCGAGCCGTACGGGGAGACTGCGGTGCGGCGGTCCCAGTCCTGCAGCCGGTCGACGTCGCGCAGCAACGCGTGCGCATGGGCCGCGAGATGGTGCGACAGCAGCACCGGCTGGGCGTGCTGCAGGTGCGTGCGGCCGGGCATCGGTGCGTCGGGGTGGGCACCGGCCTGGGCGACCAGCGCGTCGACGACGTCGAGCACGCCCGAGCCGACCCGGCGGGCCGCGTCGCGCAGCCACATCCGGAACAGCGTCGCCACCTGGTCGTTCCGGGAGCGGCCCGCCCGCAGCCTGCCGCCCAGGTCCGGGCCGGCCCGCTCGATGAGGCCGCGCTCCAGCGCGGAGTGGACGTCCTCGTCGTCGGGGGCGGGCCCGAACACGCCCGACTCGACATCCACCTCGAGCGCGGCCAGCGCGTCCAGCATGCCGGCGAGCTCGTCGGCGGTGAGCAGGCCCGCGCCCGCGAGGACGCGGGCGTGGGCCTGCTCACCGCCGACGAGCTCGCCGGCATGCTGGACGCGCTGGCCGCGCTCGAGGTGGATGTCGAGTCGGGCGT
>JBKJPD010000407.1:0-3368 GCA_046595345.1 Pseudonocardia sp. | reverse complement strand
CGAAGGTGAGTACGAACAGCCGTTCCAGTCCGAGCTCGCGGGCGCGGTCCATGAGCCCCGCCACGATCGAGTGCCCCACCCCTCTGCCGAGGACCCGCGGATGCACGGCGACGGTCCGGACCTCGCCGAGGTCTTCCCACAGCACGTGCAGCGCGCCGCAGCCGACGATCTCCCCGTCGATCTCGGCGACCAGGAACTCCTGCACCGACTCGTAGAGTGTGACGATCTCCTTGGCCAGCAACACCCGGCCCGCGTAGGAGTCCACGAGCTGCTTGATGGCCGTCACGTCGACGGTCCTGGCGGGTCGCACGACCTCGGTCACCACGACTGGTCAGACTAGATCACCGCGGCCGGATACTCTGGCGCCGTGTCCCCACCCCGTCCCACCGCTGTTCCGCACTCTGCCGATGGTCGCTCCGGCGGCGCTCCGCGCCGTGCCGCCCTGATCACCCTGGGCTGTGCCCGTAACGAGGTCGATTCCGAGGAACTCGCCGGTCGGCTGTCGGGGTCGGGCTGGGAGTTGGTGGACGCCGACGCCCAGGCCGACGTGATCGTCGTCAACACCTGCGGTTTCGTGGCGCAGGCCAAGAAGGACTCGATCGACACGTTGCTCGCCGCGTCCGACACCGCCAAGGCCACCGGGGCCAAGGTCGTCGCGGTGGGCTGCCTGGCCGAGCGGTACGGCAAGGAACTCGCCGACAGCCTCCCCGAGGCCGACGCCATCCTGGGCTTCGACTCCTATCCCGACCTGGCCGAGCGGCTCGTCGACGTCATCGGCGGGCACGCCCCCGCCCCGCACGTGCCCGTCGACCGGCGCACCCTGCTGCCGCTCTCGCCGGTGGACCGGCCGGCCGCCGCGGCGGACGTCGAGATCCCCGGCCACGCCTGGGTGCCCAACCTCGCACGCACCCGGCTGACCGACGGGCCGGTCGCGAACCTGAAGCTCGCGTCGGGCTGCGACCGGCGCTGCGCGTTCTGCGCCATCCCGTCGTTCCGGGGTTCGTTCATCTCCCGCCCGCCGGACGACGTCGTCGCCGAGGCCGCGTGGTTGGGCATGCAGGGCGTTCGCGAGCTGGTCCTGGTCAGTGAGAACTCCACGTCCTACGGCAAGGACCTACCCGGTGGCACGCGCGCGCTGGTGCGGCTGCTGCCGCGGATGACGCACGTCCTGGGCATCGACCGGATCCGGGTGTCCTACCTGCAGCCCGCCGAGATGCGCCCCGACCTGATCCAGGTCATCGCCACCACACCGGGAATCGCGCCCTACTTCGACCTGTCCTTCCAGCACGCGAGCCCGTCGGTGCTGCGCCGGATGCGCCGCTTCGGTTCCCGCGAGGACTTCCTCGACCTCTGCGCCCGCATCCGGGCGCTGGCCCCGGAAGCCGGTATCCGCAGCAACGTCATCGTCGGGTTCCCCGGTGAGACCGAAGCGGACGTGGTCGAGTTGGAGGCGTTCCTGACCGGCGCGCGGCTTGACGCGGTCGGGGTGTTCGGCTACTCCGACGAGGACGG
Source organism: Pseudonocardia sp. (assembly GCA_046595345.1). GTDB lineage: Bacteria > Actinomycetota > Actinomycetes > Mycobacteriales > Pseudonocardiaceae > Pseudonocardia. Next base: position 1,856 of record JBKJPD010000407.1, on the reverse strand, counting down.
CACCGAGGCCGAGAACTATGACGACAAGGTGCCGGCAGAGGTGATCGCGGCGCGGGTCTCCCGGATCACCGCGCTGGTCGAGGAGCTGATGACGCAGCGGGCCGAGGACCGCATCGGCACCGAGGTCACCGTGTTGATCGAGGCCGCCGAGGACGAGGACCTGGAGTGCACCGGCCGGGCCGACCACCAGGCGCCCGAGGTCGACGGTGAGTGCGTCGTCGAGCGCGGGTCCGGCCTGGCCGTCGGCGATCTGGTGCGGGCGGTGGTGGTCGGCACCGAGGGCGCCGATCTGCTGGTGTCCCCCCGCGACCTCGTTCCGCGCAGCACGTTGGGCTCCGGTTCCGTGGGCGCGGGATGAGCTCGCCGCCCGGGCCGCCGCCGCTGCTGAACATCGCCAACGTCCTCACCGGCGTGCGGCTGGCGCTCGTCCCGGTGTTCCTGGTGGCGTTGCTGGCCGAGAACGGCACCAGCACCTCGTGGAGGCTCGCCTCGTTCGGCGTGTTCGCCCTCGCGGCGATCACCGACCGGTTCGACGGGGAACTGGCCCGCAGCCGTGGCCTGGTCACCGAGTTCGGCACGATCGCCGACCCGATAGCGGACAAGGCGTTGACGGGTGCGGCCCTCATCGGGCTCTCGATGCTGGGCGACGTCCCGTGGTGGGTCACCGCCGTGATCATGGGCCGCGAGATCGGGATCACTCTGCTGCGGTTCTCGGTGTTGCGCCACGGCATCATCGCCGCGAGCCGGGGCGGGAAGGCCAAGACGTTGGTCCAGGCGCTCGCGATCGGGCTCTACCTGCTGCCGCTCGAGGAGCTGTCCGGTGCGGCCGGCACCGTCGAGCCGCTACGCTTCACGGTGCTGACGGTGGCGCTCGTCCTGACCATCGTCACCGGGGTGGACTACGTCCTGCGGGCGGTCCGGCTGCGGTCGGCGGCAACGTCGGTGCTCCCCGAGGGCACCTGAGGGGGCCGCGTGTTCGCCGTGGGCGGACGCGCCCGACGGGGTCGTATGGCGGCGCCGCGGCCCGGGACTCGGTACGGTGATCTGACCGGCGCGGTGTCCTTGCCACCGGTGTGGCACGACGAGGAGGGTTCGCATGGCGGTGCTGATGCGGGAGGCGATCGGCGGCACCCTGCGGCGGACCCGGACCGAACGAAGGCGGACCCTGCGCGAGGTGTCCCGGCGGGCCCGGGTCAGCCTGGGGTACCTCTCCGAGGTCGAGCGTGGACGCAAGGAGGCCTCCAGCGAGTTGCTGGCCGCGATCTGTGAGGCGCTCGACATGGCACTGCCCGACCTGCTCACCGAGGCCGCTGAGGCGATCATCGAGTCGATGGCCGCGGTCCCGGCCCGCACCCTGCGTCCGGCGGGCCTGCGGCACATGGACCTGCGGCTCGCCGGATCGTCCGGTGTCCCGGGCGACGCGCTGACCACGACCGACCCGACGACGCCTATGGCGCCCATCGCGCCGGCTGTGGCTCCGGTGGTGGCCCCCGTGGCCACCCGGCCCGTCGCCGCTGTCCGCGCGGCCGCCTGAGCGGTGCGCCGCCCGACATGGGCCCGAACCTGGGGGCGCCCTGACGCCCGGCTCAGGAAGATCCCCGATATCGTTGCCGTGCGGTGGAAGCCGGACCGGTCCGGTGCCACGATGGACACCGAATCACACCGGCGGCCATCCACACGGCAGTTCGCGGCACGCGGTGGCACACGGCACCCGGGAGGTAGGCGGAAAAGATGGCCAATCCGTTCGTGAAGTCCTGGAAGTATCTGATGGCGTTGTTCTCCTCGAAGGTTGACGAGTACGCCGACCCCAAGGTGCAGATCCAGCAGGCCATCGAGGACGCCCAGCGCCAGCACCA
>JBKJPD010000406.1:0-6879 GCA_046595345.1 Pseudonocardia sp. | reverse complement strand
CCGCTGCGAGCTGCAGGGCATCTCGGCGTTGGTGACGCCGAGGTGGCGCAGCGCGTCGATCACGCCGTTGACGATGCACGGCGAGGCGGGCACCATCGCCTCCACGCCGTGCATCGTCAACGGCGTGATCGACGCGCTGCGCCACCTCGGCGTCACCAACGTCGAGATGCCCTGCACCTCGCAGCGGGTGTGGCGGGCCATCCAGGACGCCAAGGGCAACGCCACCGAGGAGACCCGCGTCGACACCCACTCGCCCGCTGCCGGCCTGGGCTCGATCGACCCGAACAACCCCCCGGCGATGCTCCGGTGACCGGTAGGTGGTGCCCAGCCGCGACGTAACGACATCGCTCGCGGGTGGCTGCTCTGGCTCCACGCCTGGGTCGGCGCCCGGAGCGCGAGGCAGTGCCTGCACGCAGACGCTGGGCCCGCGGCCAGATGATCGATCGCCGTCGGGTCGCTCAATTCAGGCCAGCTGCCACGAACAGGTCCGGGAGGGCCGGCGGCCACGCGTACCTGAGCCGCAGCGTTGCCGTCGTCACCGCGGTGACTCGTCGAGGCGGTAGAGCGCGATCGCCCGGCTCAGCACCGAACGGCCGCGCTCTCCCTGACCGACCAGCTGCCCGAGTGCCCGCAGTGCGATGGCGGTTGCGTCGATGTGGTGGTGTCGGCGCAGTGCGGCTCGGGTGTCGGATCGGCCGAACCCGTCGGTGCCCAGCGACGACCAGGGGCCGGGCACGAACGGCGCGATCTGGTCGGGTACCGCTCGCATCCAGTCCGACACGGCTACCACCGTGCCGGGCCGCTCCTGCAGGCGGCGGGTGACGTAGGGGATCCGTGGGGGCTCGGCCGGGTGCAGGAAGTTCCACTCGTCGGCGGCGAGGGCGTCGCGGCGCAGCTCGGTCCAGGAGGTCACCGACCACACATCGGCGTGGACCCTCCAGTCCTCGTGCAGCAGCTGCTGCGCCTGTAGTGCCAAGGGCACGGCGACGCCCGAGGCCAGGATCTGCACGACCGGCCCGTCCCCGTCGGGGGCGGCCTGGTAGCGGTGCATCCCGGCGAGAATGCCCTCGACATCGACGTCGTCCGGTTCACGCGGCTGGATGATCGGCTCGTTGTAGAGCGTGAGGTAGTAGAAGACGTTGCGCTCCTCCCCCGGCCTGTGCTCGCCGTACATCCGGCGCAGTCCGTCGCGCACGATGTGACCGAGTTCGAACCCGTAGGCGGCGTCGTAGGCGACACAGGCCGGGTTGGTCGAGGCGAGCAGCAGCGAGTGCCCGTCCTGGTGTTGCAGGCCCTCCCCGTTGAGGGTGGTGCGCCCGGCGGTGGCGCCGAGCAGGAACCCGCGGGTCATCTGGTCGGCGGCGGCCCACAGCCCGTCACCGGTGCGTTGGAACCCGAACATGGCGTAGAAGATGTAGATCGGGATCATCGGTTCGCCGTGGGTAGCGTACGAGGTGCCGGCCGCGGTGAACGACGCAACTGAGCCGGCCTCGGTGATGCCCTCGTGCAGCAGCACCCCGTGGGCGTCCTCCTGGTAGCTCAGCAACTGGTCGCGGTCCACCGACAGGTAGTGCTGCCCGCGCGGGTTGTAGATCTTCTTGGACGGGAACAGTGCGTCGAGCCCGAAGGTGCGGGCCTCGTCGGGGATGATCGGCACGAACCGGTGGCCGATCTGGGGGTCTTTCATCAGGTCCTTGAGCAGCCGCACGAACGCCGTGGTCGTGGCCACCTGCTGGGTGCCCGAGCCGCGTCGGGCCACCGCGTAGGCCGGGTCGCCGGGCAGCACGAGCGGTGCGTTGCCGACGCGGCGAGCCGGCAGGTAGCCGCCCAGGGCGTGGCGGCGTTCGTGCAGGTAGGACAGCTCGTCGGACCCGGCGCGCGGCCGGTAGTAGGGGGGCAGTTGTTCGTCGAGCGCGCCGTCGGGGATGTCGAGGTAGAGCCGGTCCCGGAAGCCGCGCAGGTCCTCGCGGGCCAGCTTCTTCATCTGGTGGGTGGAGTTGCGGCCCTCGAAGTGCGAGCCCAAGGTCCAGCCCTTGATGGTCTTCGCCAGGATCACCGTCGGCGCCCCGGTGTGCTGTGTCGCCGCGGCGTAGGCGGCGTAGAGCTTGCGGTAGTCGTGCCCGCCCCGTTTGAGGTTCCAGATCTGCGCATCCGACAGGTGGGCCACCATCGCGGCCGTGCGCGGGTCGCGGCCGAAGAAGTGCTCCCGGACGAACGCCCCGTCGTTGGCCTTGTAGGTCTGGTAGTCCCCGTCGACGGTCGCGTTCATCAGCTCGACAAGCGCCCCGTCGTCGTCAGCGGCGAGCAGCGGGTCCCATTCCCGTCCCCAGACCACCTTGATCACATTCCAGCCCGCGCCACGGAAGAACGACTCCAACTCCTGAATGATCTTGCCGTTGCCGCGGACCGGGCCGTCGAGGCGCTGCAGGTTGCAGTTGATCACGAAGGTGAGGTTGTCCAGCTCCTCCCGGGCGGCCACGCCGATCGCGCCCAGCGACTCAGGCTCGTCCATCTCGCCGTCGCCCAGGAACCCCCACACCCGCTGACGACTGGTGTCAGCGATGCCCCGGGCGTGCAGGTAGCGGTTGAACCGGGCTTGGTAGATCGCGTTGAGCGGGCCCAGGCCCATCGACACGGTCGGGAACTCCCAGAACTCCGGCATCAGCCGCGGGTGAGGGTAGGAGGGCAGGCCACCGCCGGGCCCGGCGTGGGACAGCTCCTGGCGGAACCCGTCGAGCTGTTGTTCGGACAGGCGGCCTTCGAGGAACGCGCGGGCGTAGATGCCCGGCGATGCGTGGCCCTGATAGAAGATCTGGTCGCCGCCACCGGCGGCGTCGTGGCCGTGGAAGAAGTGGTTGAACCCGACCTCGTAGAGCGACGCGGCCGAGGCGTAGGTGGAGATGTGCCCGCCGACCCCGACGCCGGGGCGCTGCGCGCGATGCACCATCATCGCGGCGTTCCAGCGGGTGTAGGCGCGGATCCGGCGCTCGATCCGCTCGTCGCCGGGAAAGGCCGGCTCGGACTCGGGTGGGATCGTGTTGATGTAGTCGGTGCTGCGCAGTCCTGGCATCCCGACGTGGCGCTCACTCGCTCGTTGCAGCACGCTGAGCATGAGGTGCCGCGCCCGGTTGAGACCGGCGTGGTTCACCACGCCGTCGAGCGATTCCTGCCACTCCTGGGTCTCCGCCGGGTCCATGTCAGGCAGCTGGCCAGGCGACCGGTCGCTGATGGTCACCCGCCGCTCGGGTGCCGCGGTCATGGTCTTCTCCTTGGTTGTTCGATGCGGTGAGCCGCTACTGATCGGCCGGCGGTTCGACGGTTCCGTGACCCAGGGCGTGTAGGGCCAGGGTGGAATGGGCGTAGGCGCCGCCGGTCACGTGCGCGACCGCCACGGCGATCAGCTGCGTGGTCTTCTCCGGCAGGGCACCGTCGGTGAACACCGCACGGCTGAAGTTCTCGAACGCCTCGTTTATCTCCGGGGCCAGCTGCTGGCGTCGAGCGGCGATCTCGCGGGTCGCCGCCGGATACATGTCGTCAGGCATCACTCATCTCCTTCCCAGTAGCCACTGTCGACCCGGCGTATCGCCGGTCCGCAGGAGAGCCGAACCGCCCGGCGAAGTGCCGGTCAGCCGGGTGTGGTGGTGATCTGGGCTTGCATGGCCTGCACGACCGAGGGATCGAGCAGGGTGGAGGTGTCACCGAGAGGTTCGCCCTCGGCGACGTTCTTGAGCAGCCGTCTCATGATCTTCCCGGAGCGGGTCTTGGGCAGCTCCGCAGCGAAGACGATCTCGGCGGGGCGGGCGAGCTTCCCGATCTGGTGTGCGACGTGTTCCCGCAACGACGCTGCCAACTCGTCCGATCCGGTGGTGTCGCCGGTGAGCGAGACGAACGCGACGATGGCCTGACCAGTGTCGGGGTCGGCGCGGCCGGTGACCGCGGCCTCGGCCACCGCGGGGTGGTCGACCAGGGCGCTCTCCACCTCGATGGTGGAGATCCGGTGTCCGGAGACGTTGGTGACGTCATCGATCCGGCCCATCAGCCAGAAGTCGCCGTCCTCGTCGACGCGGGCGCCGTCACCGGCGAAGTAGGCGTCGGGATATTTCGACCAGTAGCTCTCGCGGTAGCGCGCGTCGTCGTGGAACAGCCCGCGCATCATGCCCGGCCAGGGCCGGCGCAGCACGAGGTTCCCGCCGCCGCCCGGGCCCACGACCTGGCCGGCGTCGTCGTAGACGGCCGCGTCGACACCGGGGAATGGCCTGGTCGCCGAGCCCGGTTTCAGCGTCGTCACCCCGGGTAGCGGGGTGATCAGGATGTGCCCGGTCTCGGTCTGCCACCAGGTGTCCACGACCGGACAGGTACCGGCGCCGATGTGCTCGCGGTACCACTCCCAGGCCTCGGGGTTGATCGGCTCGCCGACGCTGCCCAGCACGCGCAGCGAGGTCAGGTTGTGGGCCTGGGCGTAGCGCGGCCCCCATTTCATGTGGGCCCGGATCGCGGTCGGGGAGGTGTAGAGGATGTCCACCCCGTACTTCTCGATGATCGACCACCAGACGTCGCGGCCGGGGTGGGCCGGGGTGCCTTCGTAGAGCACGCTGGTGGCGCCGTTGGCCAGGGGCCCGTACACGATGTAGGTGTGCCCGGTGATCCATCCGACGTCCGCGGCGCACCAGTACACCGACTCCGGTTTGAGGTCGAACACGTAGTGGTGCGTCGTCGCTGCGCCGAGCAGGTACCCGGCGGTGGTGTGCACGACGCCCTTGGGCTTGCCGGTGGTGCCGCTGGTGTAGAGCAGGAACAGCAGGTCCTCGGAGTCCATCGGCTCGCACGGGCACGACCGCGGGTCCTCGGACGCCTCGGCGACCAGGTCGTCCCAGTAGACGTCGCGCCCGTGCTGCATGGGCACCGCGCCGCCGGTGCGCCGCAGCACCACGACCGATTGCAACTGGGTCGTTCCGGCGTCGAACACCTCGTCGGCGTTGGCCTTCTGCGGCCAGGTCTTCCCGGCCCGCACCGCCTCGTCCTGCGTGACCAGAACCGTGCAGCCCATGTCGGCGACGCGCTCGGCGACCGCCCGGCCGCTGTAGCCGCCGAATATGACGGTGTGCGGCGCGCCGAGACGCGCGCAGGCCAGCATCGCGATGGGCAGCTCGGGCACCATCTGCAGGTAGATCCCGACCGGGGTGCCCTTGGCGACACCGAGTGATCTCAGGCCGTTGGCGAACCGGACGACCTCGTGTTGCAGCTCGGCGTAGGTCAGGTCTCGGCAGCCCGCGGCGCCCGGGCCGTCGTCGGGCACCACGTGGAACGCGACCCGGTCGCCGTGGCCCCGCTCCACCCAGCGGTCCACGCAGTTGTAGGCCGCGTTGAGGGTGCCCCCGAGGAACCACCGGGCGTAGGGCCGTTCCCACTCGAGCACCGTCTCGTACGGGGTGAACCAGTCCAGGCGCTGCATCGCCTCCTCGCCCCAGAACTCCTCCAGCCCCACGTCGTAGATCGCAGCGCCGGCGTTGGCCGTCGCGGCGAACCCGGCCTCGGGCGGGTACCGGCGGGTCTGCGTGCTCAGCGCGTCGATGTTCCTGACGTTCTCGCTCACCGCTGCTCCCCACGCGTCATCGGATCGCCGGTGTCTGCGGGCGAAGCCCACGACCCGACGCTGTTCTGGATCTGCTCACACCGCTGTGACATGTCCGCTCGCCTCCTGGCCGCGCGCCCGGTGGCGCGCGCCACCGACCCGCGGCGCTCTGCGCCGATGGGATGCAGGTGCTCGGCCGGGGGTCCACGCCGATGGGTCACCCCCCGCATCCGCGAGGTCGACACCGGCTCGGCGCAGCGAGGGGCGGGAGGTCCGGGCAGGCGCGCTGCGCCTGCGGGCGGCGACCTCGGGCTCCGCCAGGGGGTGCGGGCCCGAGAGTAGGACCCCGGCGAGCATCACCCCGGCCACCGTCACGATCATGTCGTTGCGACGATGATGATCCGCCGAAGTGGGCTGCTCGCCCGCAACAGTGCCGAGCAACGACGTCCGTTCACGGTCCACGATCACGACGCACCTCCTGGGTGGTCTCTCACCTGCGGGCCGAACGAGCTATCCGCAACATCTATCGTATCACGATACATAAGGGTGACGGGTGTTCCGGCTATGACAACGCCACCGCGATCCTGCGGTCAGGCCTTCCCCGTCCTGGAGGAATTCCCACAAAGACCACCGCATCGCGGATCGCGGGATCCTCGTCGGTGGTAAGCACCCTCTGCGCTCGCTGCGTGCCATCTTTGCCAGGCGCAGCAGGGGCATCGGCCGGCGCGCCGGGCGCGAGTTCGAGTTGGTAGTAGTGGCGGCGGACATCGGTGACCGGTCACCAGCCCGGCTACCATCGGGCAAGGGTCACCGGGTCGTGGCGCTGTACACCAGTAGATCCCCCGGGTCCTGCACGGGCGGGGCAGAGCTCACCCGGCTCGCGGTCACTGAGGGCAAGCTGGATCTGCCGGATCCGTCGGGTCCGGTGCGCATCGGGGACCGTCGGGTCATCGCCCAGGCTCGCGTGGCCTACGAGGTCCGCCTTGACAACGCGAGGCCCGACGGGACGGGGCGTGCTGACCGGCGATGGGGTCGAGCGCCCAGAGCGCTTCAGTGACCGACCGGCAGCCGCGCCCGACCGGGGACGCCCACCCGGACGTGGTCGGGTTGTTCTACCAGCTCGACGCCAAGATCTCGTTGGCGTTCCTGACCCGCTTCCCGACCCCGCGCCACGCCCGCTGGCTTTCGGAGAAGCGCCTGGCCACCTGGCTCTCGGCCGCCCATTACACCCGGGCGAACACCCGCACCCCGCAGCTCGGGCTGGCCCAGGCCGCGCTCGACCTCGTGCTGGAGAAGGCACCGAAGCG
>JBKJPD010000222.1:0-7423 GCA_046595345.1 Pseudonocardia sp. | reverse complement strand
CACGCGCGGAGGCCGAGGCTGCCGCGCAGGCCGTCGTCCGGGCGACTCCCGGCGCGCAGAGCGTCGTCGTCAGCGACCCGGCGGCCATGAAGGCGCTGTGGCGGATCCGCGAGGACGGCGCCGGCATCCTCACCCGCTCGCCCGACGGCGGCGAGGCGTGGCCCGGCTGGGAGGACGCTGCGGTGCCGCCGGAGCGGTTCGGGGCCTACCTCCGCGAGTTCGACGCGTTGCTGGCTCAGCATGGTCGTCGCGGCGCGTACTACGGCCACTTCGGCGACGGCTGCCTGCACGTCCGGATCGACTTCGACCTGATGACCCGGGCCGGCATCGCCAACTTCCGGTCCTTCGTGGAGGACGCGGCCGATCTCGCCGTCGCGCACGGCGGGTCGCTCTCGGGCGAGCACGGTGACGGCGCCGCCCGCGCCGAACTGCTGCCCCGGATGTACCCGCCGGTGATCATCAAGGCGTTCGAGGAGTTCAAGGGAATCTGGGACCCCGACGACCGGATGAACCCCGACCGGGTCGTTCGGCCCGCGAAGCTAGACGACGACCTGCGGGTCTTCGTCGGGATGCCGACCATCCGCGACGAACCGAAGCTGGCTTTCTCCCACGACCGGGGATCGTTCACCCGCGCGACGCGGCGCTGCCTCGGCGTGGGCAAGTGCGTCACCGAGAGCGGTGGGGTGATGTGCCCGAGCTACCGCGCCACCGGCGAGGAGATGCACTCCACGCGCGGACGGGCACGGCTGCTGTTCGAGATGGCCTCCGGTGACGTGATCACGGGCGGCTGGCAGTCCCCGGAGGTGGCCGAGGCGCTCGATCTCTGCCTGTCCTGCAAGGGCTGCAAGCGCGACTGCCCGGTGGGGGTGGACATGGCCTCCTACAAGACCGAGTTCCTGGCGCAGCGCTATGCGGGGAAGGTACGTCCGGCGTCGCACTACTCGATGGGGGCCCTCCCGCGCTGGATGCGCCTGGTCGGGAAGCTCCCTGCGAGGCTGGTCGACGTGCTCAACGGGCTTGCCGGAGGCCCCCTGGGCGCGCTGGCGAAGCGGGCGGGCGGCATCACGCCGGAACGCGGGATCCCGAAGATCGCGCGGCGCCCGTTCACGGCTCCCGGGTTCAGGAAAGCCACTTCGATGCCCTCGGGGGGCAGTAGCGCGGCTCTGCTGAACCCCGGTGGCGCGTCGCGGGGGACCGTACTGCTGTGGCCCGACACCTTCACCAACCACTTCGATCCCGGCGTCGCCGTTGACGCCGTCGCGGTGCTCACGGCGCTCGGATACGCCGTCGAGCTGCCGCCGCGGGACGTGTGTTGCGGGCTGACCTGGACATCCACCGGGCAGGTCGACGCCGCCCGCCGCGTGCTTCGCCGCAGCCTGCGCACCATCGAGCCGTGGCTCGCGGCGGGTGTGCCGGTCGTCGGGCTGGAGCCCTCGTGCACGGCGGCGCTGCGCGCGGACGGCCCCGAACTGCTGCCCGACGAGCCGCTCGCGGCCGCACTGGCCACCGGCGTCCGCACGTTCGCCGAGGTGCTCGCGCAGCACGTCGACGCGATCCGGGATGCGGTGACGCTGCCGGGGCAGCGGGCCCTCGTGCAGGTGCACTGTCACCAGCACGCCGAGCTCGGCACCGACGCCGACTCCGCGGTGATGGCGGCGCTGGGTATCGACGCGGAGGTGCTCGACTCCGGCTGCTGCGGGCTCGCCGGCAACTTCGGGTTCGAGAAGGGCCACTACGAGGTGTCGATGGCGTGCGCGGAACGGGTGCTGCTGCCCGCGGTGCGCGCCGCCGACACCGACGTCGCGGTCCTCGCGGACGGGTTCAGCTGCCGCACCCAGCTCCGCCAGGCCGGCACCCGCGAGCCCGTCCACCTGGCGCAGATGGCCGCCACAGCCCTGGGTCTGCGCTGACCCCGGGCCGGCTGGGACGATCGGCCCATGGGTGAGCGCGCGCTGGTGCTGGGTGGCGGGGGGATCACCGGGATCGCCTGGGAGCTGGGGTTGCTTGCGGGCCTCGCCGAGCGGGGGGTGGACCTCACCGGCTCCGATCTGATCATCGGGACGTCCGCGGGATCGGTCGTGGGCGCCCAGATCGCTACCGGGGTGTCGGTCGAGGAGCGCTACGCCGCGCAACTCGTCGATCCGACCGGTGAGATCGCCGCCTCGATGGGCCGGGCCACGATGCTGCGCTTCGGGCTCGCGTTCCTCAGCTCGCGCGATCCGCAACGGGTACGCGCCCGGCTGGGCCGCCTCGCCCTGCGCGCCCGCACGGTGCCCGAGCAGGAGCGGATCGACGTCATCGCACGTCGCCTCCCCGTGCACGACTGGCCCGAGCGCGCGCTGCGCATCACCGCCGTCGATGCCCGCACCGGCGAGTTCCGGGTGTTCGACCGCGAATCCGGCGTGCCGCTGGTGGATGCGGTCGCCGCGAGCTGCGCCGTGCCGGGAGTCTGGCCGCCCGTCACGACCGGTGGACGCCGCTACGTCGACGGCGGCATGCGGTCCCCGGTGAACGCCGACCTCGCGGACGGGTCCGACCGGGTCGTCGTGCTGGCCCCGATCACGCGGGGGGTGGGATCGATGATCGGCGTCGCACCGCAGGTGGCGGCTTTGCGGGCGGCAGGATCCCGGGTGGCGCTCGCGAGCCCGGACGCCGCGGCCGTACGCGCGATCGGGCGCAACGTGCTCGACCCCGCGCGCCGGGCCGCGTCCGCCCGAGCCGGACGGGCGCAGGCGGCCGCTGTGGCCGCCGGGATCGCCGAGGTCTGGACGGGCTGAGCGAACGCCCGGCGCGGACTGTTGTCGATCTCGCGGCCGAAGCGGGCAGGTTGCCCATCGGCGACGCGGGGGCCCCGATCGGCCACACCCGTCCGCATGGCGTCGGGAACCGATCTCAGCGATCGCTCAGCTCGCGACGACCCGATCGCAGGGTGAACACATACCGTGGCAGTCTCGTCGACCGGCTGCGGGGTACCGGTCGGGCCACCGGTACCGAATACAGACAGGCAGCCCCGATGACCGTGATCGTCCGAGCGTTCCGTAGGCATCGCCGCCGCTATGTCGCCGGGGCTGTGCTGCTGGTGCTGGTGGCCGGTGCTGTCGTACTGGTGCTGGTCAGGACCTCTGCTACCGCACCCACGCCGCAGCTCGCGACCGCCCGGACCGGCACGCTGAGCCGCACGGTGTCCGTCACGGGAACGATCGAACCCGCCCGACGGGCGGACCTCGCCTTCACCGTGGGCGGGCAGGTGGTGGCCGTCGACGTGGCCGTCGGTCAGCAGGTCGCGGTGGGACAGTCGCTCGCCGCCATCGACGCCGCCTCGCTGCCGGGGCAGGTCGCGCAGGCCCGCGCGACGCGCGCCTCCGCGCAGGCCCGTCTCGCCGCCGATCGCACCGCAGGCGCGTCGAGCACCCAGATCGACGCAGACACGGCGTCGATCACGGCGGCGCAGGCCCAGTTGGACGTCGCCCGCCGGAACGAGTCACAGGCGACGCTGACGGCGCCCTTCGCGGGCACTGTCGCGGCGGTCAACGTCACGGTCGGGCAGCGGGTCTCGGCGGGGGCGTCAAACACGTCGGGTGCTGCCGCGTCGGGTGCTGCCGTGGCGGGTTCCGCGGGCTCGGAGCCCGATGTCGTGGTGGTCAGCACCGGTTCCTACATCGTCGACGCGGCGGTCGACGACACCCAGGTCGGGCAGATCGCAGCCGGTCAGACGGCGGACATCACCCCGAACGGCACCAGAGCGCCGATCGCCGGCACCGTCGCCTCCGTCGGGCTCGTGGCGACCTCGACGTCGGGGGTCGCGAGCTATCCGGTGACGATCAGTGTGACCGGGAGCCCGCCGAACCTGCACATCGGCGCCACCGCGCAGGTGGAGATCGCGACACAGCGGATCGACGACGCGGTGCTCGTTCCGAGCGCTGCCGTGCACGGCAGCGGCGCCGCGGCAGCGGTGACCGTGATGGACAGCGGCCGGCAGGTCGGCAGGTCCGTGGTGGTCGGGGCCACGGCCGAGGGGCGGACGCAGATCACCCAGGGCCTCGCGGCGGGCGAGCAGGTGGTGCTCCCCCTGACCGGCCCGGCGCGTTCCGGGGGCGGTTTCGGCGGCGGGGGTCCCGGTGGAGGCCAGACAGGTGGCGGTCAGACAGGTGGCGGTCAGACAGGTGGCAGGCAGACGAGTGGCGGCCAGACCGGTGGTGGCTCGTGACCGCGCCCGAGCCGCTCATCGAGCTGTCCGAGGTCGCGAAGACCTACCGCAGCGGCTCGCTGGAGGTCCTGGCGCTACGCCCGACCACCCTGCGCATCGACGTCGGTGAGTACGTCGCGATCATGGGGCCGTCCGGGTCGGGGAAGTCGACGCTGATGAATGTGTTGGGCTGCCTCGATGTCGCGACCGCCGGCACCTATCGGCTCGCGGGCGCCGATGTCGGGTCGCTGTCGGAGAACGAGCTCGCGGTGATCCGCAACCGGCGCATCGGTTTCGTGTTCCAGCAGTTCAACCTGCTCGCCTCGCTGCCCGCCTGGCGCAACGTCGAGCTTCCGCTCTGCTATGCCGGGGTGCCGCGGGCGCACCGCAGGGAACGGGCGCTGGCCGCGCTCGACCGGGTCGGGCTCGCCGACCGTAGCGGCCACCGTCCGGGCGAGCTCTCGGGTGGGCAGCAGCAGCGGGTGGCGGTCGCCCGCGCGCTCGTGACCGAACCTGCGTTGCTGCTCGCCGACGAGCCGACGGGCAACCTCGACTCCACCGCAACCGCCGACGTACTGGAGCTGCTCGCCGAGCTGCACGCCGCCGGGCGCACCGTTGTCCTGATCACCCACGAGCACGACGTCGCCGCGGCCGCGAAACGGGTCGTGCGGCTGCACGACGGCGAGGTCGTCTCCGACACCGTGGTAGCCGATCAGGTCGGGGGCGTTCGAACGTGAACTGGGCGGAGACCATCCGGACAGGCTGGGACGCGGTCCGCTCGCACCGGCTGCGGTCGTTGCTGACCATGCTCGGCATCCTCATCGGCATCGCCGCCGTGATGCTGACCGTCGGCCTGGGGCTCGGCGCGCAGGCCACGATCAGCGCGCAGATCAACTCTCTGGGCAGCAACCTGCTCGTCATCGCCCCCGCCGGCGTCACCGGCACGAACGGTGTACGCGGCGGGCAGAGCAGCACATCGACCCTGACGATCGCCGATGCCACCGCGCTGTCCGACAGGGAGGTGGCCCCCGACATCGCAGCGGTGGCGCCGACCGTGCAGCGCTCCTCGGCGCTCACCGCCGAGGGTGCGAACTGGACCACCACCGTCATCGGCACCACGGAGGACTGGTCTGCCGTGCGCGCTCGCACCGTCACCGACGGTCGGTTCCTCAGCGCCGACGACGTGAGCGGCCACGCCGCCGTCGTCGTGCTCGGGATGACCACGGCGTCGGAGCTGTTCGGGCCCCGTGACGCAGTCGGGCGCACGGTGACGGTGGCCGGGGTGCCGATGACGGTGGTCGGAGTGCTGGACGCGGGCGGCTCGACACCGCTGGGCAACCAGGACGACCAGGCGGTCGTGCCGATCACGACCGCGGCCGAGCGGATCCTCGGCGGCGCCAACCGCATGTCGGTCCAGACCATCTACGTGCAGGGCCGCACCACCGAGGCGTTGCCGGCGGCATACCAGGAGGTGCAGGCCGAACTGCTGGCGCTGCACCGGATCACCGACCCGACCGCCGCCGACTTCACCATCACCAGCCAGCAGTCGATCCTCGACACCGCCAACGCGATCACCGGTGCGCTCACCGCGGTGCTGAGTGGGATCGCCGGCATCTCGCTGCTGGTGGGCGGCATCGGTGTCATGAACATCATGCTGGTGTCGGTCACCGAGCGGATCCGCGAGATCGGGCTCCGCAAGGCCCTCGGGGCGACCCCCACGGTGATCCGGCGCCAGTTCCTCGTGGAGGCGGCCGTTCTCGGCCTGGCTGGCGGCGTGGCCGGGGTCGTCCTCGGTACGGGCGGCTCGATTGCGTTGGCGAGTGCGATCGGCCAGCCGATCATCGTCTCGCCACTGGCAACGGCCCTTGCGCTCACGGTCTCCGTCGGCGTCGGCCTGATCTTCGGCGTGTACCCGGCCTCGCGGGCAGCCCGCCTGGCCCCCATCGACGCCCTGCGCAGTGAGTGAGCACCTTCCGATGAACACCCGTATCTCTCGCCGCCTGTGGATCATTCTGTTGGTCGTGGTGCTGCTGGTGGCGGCGTTCGCCGTGTTCGCCGCGACGTCGAGTTCCGCCGCGCCGAAGTACCGCACCGCGGTCGCCGGGCCGGGTGACGTCGAGGTCACCCTCGACGCCACCGGCGCCATCGGCCCGGTCGACCGGGCCGACCTGACGTTCCCGGTCGGTGGGAGCGTCGCGTCTGTCGCCGTGACGGTCGGGCAGCACGTCGGCATCGGTGCCGTGCTGGCGCAGCTGGACACCACGGTCCTGGACGGGCAGTTGGCCGCGGCCGCGTCCCAGGTCGCGACGGCGCAGGCCAAGCTCGCCGCCGACCGCAGCGGGCAGGGTGGGGCCGGACCGGCCGGAGGCGCGGGATCCAGCGGCCGGTCCGCGGCCGTCACCGCGCCATCTGCGATCGCACCGACGGCTCCCTCGGGCCCCGCTCCGGCCGCGAAGGGTGCTGTCGACAGGGCGGCTGAGTCGATCACGCAGGCCCTGGCCGTCGGCGCGGAGCATCAGAAATCCGCTGATGCCGCGCTGGCTGTCACCCGGCGCGACCTCGATTCGGCGGCGGCCACCTGCAGCGCCGATCCCGCCCCCGACACGGACCCGTCCGGCCCCGTCACGCCTGCGTCCCACCGTCCCCCCGGCGTCTCGGGCCTGCCCGGCTCCGACAGCTCCGATTCGGCCCCCTCCGTCTCCCCAGCGCCCGATTTCGCAGCGCCCGTCTCCGCAGCGCCCGTCCCCTCAGCACCCGCCTCCTCAGCGCCCGACGCGCCGGCAACCGGCCGGGCGAAGGCTTCGCACCCCAACCCGACCTCCGGTGGCGACACCACGGCCTGCGTGAAGGCGCTGCAGAAGGTGCTGGTCGGACAGACCGAGGTCGCCGGGTTGCAGAAGCAGGTCTCCGATGACGGGGCCGGGTTGTTCAAGGCTGTCGAAGGGCTGGTCACGGCGGTCGCGCAGGTGCTCGACCGGGCCGTGACCAGTCCTGCGGGGCCCGCCCCTGGAGCGGGGGTGCCCGTTGCCGGGACGGATGGTCCGGCCGGCACCGGCTCGCCGTCGAGCGCGGCCCGGTCGAGCGCGGCCCGGTCGAGCGGAGCCCCGTTGAGCGGAGCCCCGTTGAACGGAGCCCCGTTGGGTGCCGCCCGGTCGGGTGGAGCGCTTTCTGCGGCCGCGCTGCTGGGCCCGGTGCCGGGCTCGGCTGCGGTTGGTCGATCCCCGGCGTCGCCCGAGC
>JBKJPD010000200.1:0-6674 GCA_046595345.1 Pseudonocardia sp. | reverse complement strand
CGCCGCCGCACACCCCACAGGCCCTCGAGGAGATGTCGATGGCGTCGCGGGGGTCACGGCCTTCGAGGATGACCTCATAGCCCCGGAAGAGCATGGCCCGGGAGTGGGCGTCGACGGCCCGGCGGTTCTCCAGGTCCAACACGGTGTGCACGGCCAGGGCGCCGGCGACGCGGGTCATGGGGTCGATGTTCCAGTCCCGCAGGCGGGGCGGGGCGGCCAGTTGGGCGCCGGGGCCCTCCTTACGGCGCACGTAGCCCTTGGGCTCGGCCACGGTCACCGAGTAGGGGTCGGTGACCCCTTCCTTCAGGCGCGCCTTGCCACCACCGTCGAATTCAATTGGCAGGTTCTTGAAACACATGTCGGCAAGTTCTCCCTTTACCAGTTATGTCCGGCTTCGAAGCGGTTGCGGCCCCGACCCTCGTGGGTCTCCCCGTAGGTCTTGCCGTTCCCACCTTCATGGCTGTGCTGGTACTTCGCGTAGACCTTGTGCACGACCTTGACCGCACCCCGGGGACCGGTCTTGCCCCGGCTCCAGGCCGAGGGGGCGTCCTTCTCCCAGCGCACGGTCATGTTCTTGTCCACCCGGGACATGTAGCGCATGCGGCGGATGAAGCCGCCGACGGCCCGGGAGGTGGTGGAGGAGATCAGGCTGCCGGGAGCGATCTCGGTGATGGGGCTGAACTTGTCGGGGAAGCCGGGCATGGTGCAGCCGATGCAGATGCCGCCGACGTTCGGGCAGCCCCCCACGCCGTTGATCCAGCCCCGCTTGGGTACGTTGCACTTGACCACCGGGCCCCAACAGCCGAGCTTCACCAGGCACTTCGGCGAGCCGTACTCGGTGGCGAACTGGCCCTGCTCGTAGTACCCGCCACGATCGCAGCCCTCGTGCACGGTGGCGCCGAACAGCCACGTCGGGCGCAGCGCCTCGTCCAGCGGGATCATCGGTGCGATCCCGACGGCCTGGTAGAGCAGGTACAGAATGGTCTCGGACAGGTTGTCCGGATGGGTCGGGCAGCCGGGCACGCAGACGATCGGAATGCCGGCCTTGGACTTCCAGTTCCAGCCCAGGTAGTCGGGGACGCCCATCGCGCCCGTAGGGTTGCCTGCCATGGCGTGGATGCCGCCGTAGGTGGCGCAGGTGCCGACGGCAAGGATGGCCAATGCCTTGGGGGCCAACCGATCGAGCCACTCGCTGGTGGTCATCGGCTGACCGGTCATCGGGTTGTTGCCGAACCCGCACCAGTAGCCCTCGGGTTTGATCTTCTCGTTCGGGATGGAGCCCTCGACCACAAGGACGAACGGTTCGAGCTCGCCTCGTTCGGCCTTGAAGAACCACTCGATGAAGTCGTTGTTGCCGCCGACCGGACCGTTGTCGAAGTCGATCAACGGCCAGTGCACGGCGACCTTGGGTAGGCCGGGGAGGGCGCCGAGCGCGATCTCCTCGATGCTGGGTTGGGTAGCCGCGGTGAGCGCGACGGAGTCCCCGTCACAGCTCAACCCGGCGTTGATCCAGAGGATGTGGACAACGGGCTCGTCCTGGTCGGTTGCTGACATGGTGTCGCCCCTCGTGGCCCTGTCGTGGAACAGCGCCGTGCCGCCTGCATGAGGATGAGGACAGCGTTTCTAGCGTCCAGGCGCGGTGCGGAGTAAGAGGCGACTGCACCTAAGTGCAACTGTTCGATGGGTGCGCGGCGACTACAGGTCGCCCGCAGGGTCGCCACCCGCCCGATACACGTTCTAACGGTCTAATCCTGAAGTCTTCCCTTGCGGATCACCCCGGTGGGAACATCCACTCCGCCAGGCGTCCATCACCGTCGGCACGGGGGGTCTCAGCTCATGGCCGAGCTCGAACCGAGGAACTTCCTGCAACCGCTGCTGCTGCTGCTACTGCGCGAACGGTCCGACCACGGCTATGAACTCGCTGTCCGGTTGCGTCCGATGCACGAGACGGAGGGGGACGCCGGCGGGATCTACCGGGCGCTACGGGCGCTGGAGCGCCACGGTCTCGTCCGGTCGGAATGGGAGCCGTCCGAGGCAGGCCCGGCGCGACGGATCTACCAGATCAGCGGGGACGGGGTGGAGTTCCTGGAAGAGCAGGTCCACGGCTTGCGGCACGTCCACGAGGTTCTGCACGTGTTCCTCGATCGGTATGCCCGCCTGCAGGATGCCGAGCAGCGGTCGGCGGCGCGGCTCTAGAGCCCATGGGCCCCGTCAGATCGCGGGGTGTCGCTTGGCGTGTACCGCCGAGAGCCAGGCGCACCACTCGTCGACGCCCTGGCCCGTGCGCGCGCTGGTCTCGATCACTGTGACGCCCGGGTTCACCGCACGCAGGTTGCGGTGGAACGCTCCCAGGTCGAAGTCGAGGTGCGGGAGCAGGTCCAGTTTGTTCACCAGCACGAGGTCCGCCGACCGGAACATGACCGGGTATTTGAGCGGCTTCTCCTCACCTTCGGTGATCGCATAGACCATAACGCGATTGTGTTCGCCGACCTGGAATTCCGCCGGGCATACGAGGTTTCCCACGTTCTCGACGATCACCAGGTCCAGTTCGGCCAGCGGCAGCCGGGAAAGTGCCGAGCGCACCATCGGGGCGTCCAGATGACATTCGCCGCCGAACCCGTTGGCGGTGTTGATCAATGTGATCGCGGCGCCGAAGCCCTCGAGGCGGTCGGCATCTATGCTGGTCTCGATGTCGCCCTCGATGATCCCGACGCGCATCTGGCCCCGCAACCGCGACAGCGTCTCGCGTAGCAGCGCGGTCTTGCCGGCACCGGGCGAGGACATCAGGTTGACGACCGTGACCTGCGCGGCGTCGAAGTCGGCGCGGTTCGCGGCAGCGGTGTTGTCGTTCTCGTCGAAGATCCGTTCCAGCACCTGGATGCGCTCGGTGCCGGTCCGGTAGCCGCTGTGGTCACCCAGATGATCCGTGCCGTGGTCCGTGCCGGTGGCGTCGTCCGTGCCGTGGCCGTGGCCGGCCTCGTGCTGGCCGGATTCGTCATGCCGATGGAATCGACCCATGGGGTCAGGCCTCCGCGAGATCGAGTGAGGTGATGAGGAATTCTTCGCCGGAGACGATCGTGACCTCATGGCCGCCGCAGGAACCGCAGACGAGAATCGCATGGGTAATCACCTGATCGTGATCGCACGCGCGGCAGCGGATGGCCGCGGGAATGCTCTCGACGGCCAGTTCGGTGCCGGCCAGCGGGGTGTCTTCGTTCACCAGCGACCAGCAGTAGACCAGCGTGTCGGGGATGATCTGGCGCAGCTGCCCGACCTGGAGGTGGACGGTGCGCACGCTGCGACCCTCGGCGTGGCGGCCGACGATGTCGGCGATGGACCTGCATATCGAGAGTTCGTGCACGCAACCCCTCCTTCGGGTGGTCGGACGGTACACGGCCGCCGAACCGCCCGGTGCTAGCGCCTCAGCGTCTCCGAAGGGGACTCGCCCCAGCGCTTGCGGTAGAGCACCGCGAAGCTCCCGAGATGGTTGAACCCCCAGCGCTCCGCCACATCGGTGACCGTCACCCCATCGGAGGACTCGGCGTCGGTGAGGTCCTCACGGGCGCGCTCAAGGCGGCGATCCCGCACGTAGAGCATCGGCGTGGTGCGCAGTTCCTCGCGGAAGCCCTGCTGGATCGCGCGGATGCTCATGTGCACGCCGGCGGCGATGTCGGCCATCGTGATCTTCTCGCGCAGATGGGCCTCGACGTATTCGAGCGCATCCCGGACCACCCGGCAACCGCCAGGTTCGCTGGGCAGCATCAGGTGGGCGTGGTGGGTGGACGGCTGTAGCAGGAGCAGGGTGCTCATCAGCAGCTCCTCCATCGAGCCGATGCCCTGTCCGCGTTGCACGAGCGAACCCGAGTAGTAGACCTCGGTGTGCAACAGCTGGATCGCGCCGTGCCAGCGCATCGCGGCGTCGGTGGTGAGGTCCATCTCGGGTTCGAAGATGATCGGGCGTGACAGGCTGCCGCCGAGCATCCGGGTCAGGTGGCGGACCAGCGCCTCCTGCTCGAAGCGGATCACGAGCTGGGGCGAGTCGTGATCGAGGCGCATCGTCAGGGGCTGGCCGGGGCTGGTGACCACGGCCCGGATCGTGTTGGCCTCGAAGCTGCGGCCGCCCTGGGTACACACCGCCCGCCCGTTGGTCGGCATGTGTACGGCGAAGTACGGGCCCATCGCCGGGATGTCCAGTGTCGCGGCGACGGTCAGGTCGACGTAGAGCATGCTCACGTTGCGCAGGCGCACGCCATGCAGGCTGGCGGCGAACTGCTGGGAGTCGACGTCGCCGAGGGTCAGATTGCCCGGTGACAATGCCCGCCCGACGAGCTCGGAGGCCTCCCGCAGGCTCTCGGTGTAGAAGATCTCGTGCCCGACGAGCGCAGGCGGGATGCCCCGGGATCGCACCCGGCGGCGCACCGGGTTGCTCGTGCGCCGGACGTCGATGAACCCCAGCCTGGTGAGGCGTGTCACTCAGGAATCGCCGTTACAGATGGGTGGACCGTCTGCTAGGCCAGGCAACCCAAACAAGTAACCCCCAACGGGTAATTCTACGCTTTTACAGCAGGATCTCTGCGCAATCATGACAGCGCGTGCGTTTAGTTGATATCCAGCCTGCGTCCGACCGGCCTAACCTGTGGCCCAGCTCACTGACTTGGAGCTCGAGGTAATGGAGGCCTACGTGGCTGTGAACGGTCAGCTCGTCGCCAGATCCCCGGCGGACGATCTCCTGGCACGACTCGAAGAGCCGCAGGTTCTGGCGGCTCTGAACAACCTGCTCAACCACGCCGACCTGCTGTCCATGTTGGTCGTTTCGCTTGATGGATTCCTCAGCCGCGGCGACGTCATCGCCGACTCGCTGTCGGAAGCCATCGGGGACTTTCGAGGAGTGGCGGGCGGTAACCCGGCGGCGTCGTTCGACGCCATGGGCCTGATGACCACCGTCGGGAAGCTCGGCGCAGCTACCCCGGCGATCAACGCGGTACTGACCTCGATGACCGATCCTAGGGCCATCGACGTCGTCACCGCACTGACGGATTCTGTTGCTGAGGCGCGGGAGAACGCGGCAAAGGCACCGGCCGCGCCCACCGGCATCTTCGGACTGATGCGCGCGCTCAAGGACGAGGACGTCTCCCGCGGCCTCGGCTTCATGATCGAAGTGGCGAAGGCATTCGGCCAGCGGCTCAAGTCTTCCTGACCACCCACCACTGCAACCCGCCTCGTCGGCGGGGAGCGTGATCCGAGAGGAGACCCCATGGCATCTGTGCTGTGGTTTCAAGGCGGGGCCTGTAGTGGCAATACCATGTCGTTCCTCAATGCCGAGGAGCCCAATGTCGTCGACCTGATCGTCGACTTCGGGCTGGACCTCGTCTGGCACCCCTCGCTCGGCCTCGAGCTGGGCAAGAACGCGCAGAAGCTCTTCAACGATTGTGCCGACGGCACCAAGCCGCTCGACATCTTCGTGTTCGAGGGCACCGTCATCGAGGGACCCAACGGTACCGGCCGGATGGACATGTTCGCCGACCGTCCGATGAAGGACTGGGTCACCGAACTGGCTGCCCAGGCCCAGATCGTCGTCGCCATCGGCGACTGCGCATGCTGGGGCGGCATCCCCGCGATGGCCCCGAACCCGTCGGGATCCACCGGCCTGCAGTTCCACAAGCGCGACAAGGGCGGCTACCTCGGCCCGGACTTCCGCTCGAAGATGGGCCTGCCCGTCGTCAACATCCCCGGCTGCCCCGCGCACCCGGACTGGATCACCCAGATCCTCGTCGCGCTTGCCACCGGCCGCGCGGGCGACATCGCCCTCGACGAGCTGCACCGCCCCGAGACGTTCTTCAAGTCCTTCACCCAGACCGGCTGCACCCGAGTCCAGTTCTTCGAGTACAAGCAGTCCACCACCAGCTTCGGCGAGGGCACCCGTACGGGCTGCCTGTTCTACGAATTCGGCTGCCGTGGCCCGATGACCCACTCCCCGTGCAACCGGATCCTGTGGAACCGGCAGTCGTCCAAGACCCGCGCCGGCATGCCCTGCATGGGCTGCACGGAGCCCGAGTACCCGTTCTTCGATCTGGCCCCTGGCACGGTGTTCAAGACCCAGAAGGTCGCGGGCACCATCCCGCGGGAAGTTCCGGAAGGCAGCGACCACCTCACCTACATGGCGCACGCCGCCGCCGCCCGGATCGCCGCACCGCAGTGGTCCAAGGAAGACATGTTCGTGGTTTGACCTGGGCAAAGTTGCCCACCCCCCCACGGTCGTCCTGAAAGGACCCCCATGACCGCGCTCGACCTGTTCGTGAGCCCGCTGGGCCGCGTCGAGGGTGACCTCGACGTCAGAGTGACGATTGAAGACGGTGTCGTCACATCGGCCTGGACCGAAGCCGCCATGTTCCGCGGCTTCGAGATCATCCTACGTGGCAAGGACCCGCAGGCAGGCCTCGTCGTCTGTCCCCGCATCTGCGGGATCTGCGGCGGCAGCCACCTTTACAAGAGCGCCTACGCGCTCGACGTCGCATGGAAGACCAGCGTTCCGCCCAACGCCACGCTGGTGCGCAACATCTGCCAGGCCGCCGAGACGCTGCAGAGCATCCCGCGGTACTTCTACGCCCTCTTCGCGATCGACCTGACGAACAAGAACTACGCGAAGTCGCCGATGTACGCCGAGGCAGTGCGTC
>JBKJPD010000187.1:0-5456 GCA_046595345.1 Pseudonocardia sp. | reverse complement strand
ACCGTCTCCAGGTCGCCGATAGCGTGCGGCAGCAGCCACGGGATCGAGGTGCCGAGCACGAGATGGTCCACCTGACCCGGCGCGCTCGTCTGCTTCTCGATCCAGTCGAACTCCTCGTCGCCCAGCATCAGGTGCTGGCCGTCCTCGAGGATGCGCCCGTTCCGGGAGTCGATCATGATCAGGCGGCTGTGCCCGAGGTCCCAGCGGAAGCTGAACCGCACGCCCTTGCTGCCGTCGGTCTCGGTGTCGGCGCGGTCGGCCAGTTCGGCGAGCAGCGGGAACGTGTCGCCGCCGTGCTCGGCGATCCTGCGCATGTCCGCGTCGGCGGCGAGCTCGTCGGGGGAGAGGTTGCCGATGTGCTGGTAGACCCAGTACGACGCCAGCGCGGAGCGGATGCGGGTGTGCCACCACGTGGTGGCACGCATCTCGTCGCGCCACGCCTTCGAGGTGTTCCAGTCGTCGCGAACGTCGTGATCATCGAAGATCATCGCGGTGGGAACGGTGGAGAGCAGCCAGCGGATCTCGGGGTCCGACCACGAGTCCCGGTAGAGCCCGACGTACTCGTCGAAACCGACGATCTCGTCGTCGGGCCAGTCGGGGTGGCGGTCGCGGCGCCCGGCGATGCGGCGGCGGTTCTGCGGGGTCAGCTCGTCGGCGTAGACCTGATCGCCGAGCAGCAGCAACGCGTCGGGCCACCGGTCGACGGGCAGCCGGGCCATCCGGGCGGCGTAGGCGTCCAGCGCGTCGATGCCCAGCCGCGCTGCCAGCTTCGGGTCGGACACCTTCGGGTAGCGGCACGACCCGAAGATGATGCGGTTGCGGTGGTCCGACGCGGGCCCGCGAGTCCGGATACGGCTCCCGGGGAACGGGCTGCCCGGCAGTGGCCAGGCCCGCTCACCGTCGACGTCGACGGTATAGAGCGAGTCCGAGTTCGGTTCCAGGCCTGTGACCTGCACCAGCGCGTAGTGGTGGCCCGATACCTCGAACGTGCGTGCCTCGCACCCCAGCACCGTCACGGTGGCCGGGGCGGCGGTCTGCACCCACACCGTCGCGGTGGTTTCGCCGACGTGGCGCAGGACAGGTCCGAGGACGAGGAGAGCCACAGGCAGCACCCTACCGAGCAAACCGCCACCGCCCCACGCGCGAGTCGGGGTCTGGGCCCGCGCGAGTCGGGCCCCCTACCCGCGAGTCGGGCCCCCCCTACCCGCGAGTCGGGGTCCCCGGGCGCGCGAGTCGGGGTTTGGGTGCGAGCCGGCCCGTCAGGTGTGGTCGAGGGCGAGCAGCGCGGCACCGATCTTGCCCGCGGCGCCGCCATGAACGGCCGCGATGACGGGTGCGATGCCCCGGGCCGTCGGGGCGTAGGCGAACTCCCGGGCCGCCGCACGGGCGGGTGCCAGCAGCAGATCGCCGGTCTCGACCAGACCGCCACCGACGACCACGGCGTCGACCTCAAAGATGTTGGCCAGCGACGCGATGCCGACCCCCAGCCAGCGCCCCAGCCGCGAGAAGAGCGCCTTCGCTGTCTCGTCGCCGAGCGCCGCTGCCCGCGTCACCGTCTGGCCGGTGACCTCACCCTGCTCGGCTCCCAGCCGCGCGATGAGCCCGTCGGGATCGTCCTCGGCGGCATCGCGGCCCATCCGGGTCAGCGCGGTGCCCGACGCGTAGGCCTCGAAGCAGCCGTGGTTGCCGCAGCCGCAGCGCGGTCCGTCGGGGTTGAGGATGATGTGGCCCAGTTCCGCGCCGAGCCCGGTTGGCCCGCGGTAGACGTCACCGTCCATGACGAGGCCGCCACCGATGCCGGTGCCGACGGTCACGAGCACCATGTTCGTGAATCCGCCGAGGCGGGCCTCGGCGAGGGCTGCCACGTTGGCGTCGTTGTCGACGACGGTGGGCAGGCCGGTCAGCTTCTCGAGTTGCTCACGCACCGGCCAGTCGTAGTAGGAGTTGTTGGGGGCCCAGAGCATCGTCCCTGCAGGCCATTCGACGATGCCCGCTGCGCCGACGCCGATCGTCACGACGTCGTGCTCGGAGCGGAACCGCTCGATCATGTCGAGCAGGATGGCGAGGACATTCTCGGCGTCGGACGTCCCGGGTGTCGGCTCGACTAGCTCGACGACGACCCTGCCGCGCCCGTCCACGACTGCCCCCGCGATCTTGGTGCCGCCGATGTCGAGGCCGATGGCCAACCTGCTGGTCGTCACGAACGCATGATGGCACCCAGCGGTGGGCCGACTCGGGTTTGGCGTCAATGCACCGTGGGTACCGTCAGGAATGCTCCTGAGACGAGTTGCCCGGCCCATGCTCGCGGCCATCTTCATCACCGGCGGCGTCAACACGCTGAAGTCCCCGCAAGGGGGCGTTCTGGCTGCCAGGCCGGTTCTCGACGCGGTCGGGCCCGCCATCGACACGGCCGTGGAGATCGCCCCGATCGATCACCGGCCCGATGACGAGATGCTCGTCAAGATCGACGCCGGCGTGAAGATCGTGGCGGGTGGGCTGCTCGCGCTGGGCAAGTTCCCGCGCCTGGCATCCACGGTGCTGGCCGCATCACTCATCCCGACCACCCTTGCCGGGCACCGGTACTGGGAGGAGGCCGACGAGCAGAAGCGGGCCCAGCAGCAGATCCACTTCTTCAAGAACGTCGGTCTGCTCGGCGGGCTCCTGATCGCCGCCGCCGATACCCATGGCAAGCCCTCCATGGCCTGGCGCGGCCGCCAGGCCGCGCAGCTTGCGAGCGCATCAGCGTCCGAGGCAGCCGGCCGGTTCACCGGAACCGCCCAGCAGACCTCGGGTTCCGTCGCGGGCCTGACCGCCGCCGGACTTGCGGGCCTCGCCCCCGGCGCCGCCCGGGCCTCCCGCGCAGGCTCGGAACTGTCCTCGCGCGCCATCGACCTGTCCGCCGACTGGTCCAAGCGCGCCGCCAAGGCCGCCGCCAAGGCAGAGAAGCGGGGCAACAAGCTGCAGAAGCTCGCAGCCAAGCGCGGCGCCGAGCTGCAGAAGCGGGCCGCCAAGCGAGGTGCCGAGCTGCAGAAGCGCGGCGCCAAGCGCGCCGCCGAACTGCAGAAGCACGGCGCGGCCCTGCAGAAGGCAGCCGAGAAGAAGCGCCGTGAGCTGGAGAAGCGGGCCCCGGGCATCATCGACCAGGTGACCAGTCAGGCGTCCAAGCTCGGGCACGACGTCGCCGCACGGGCCTCGACGGTCGGCGCCGAGGTCGCACACCAGGCCGGGGGCGCGGCCAAGGACGCCCGCAAGCGCGTCGCCGCCTTCTCCGGCTGATTGACGGCCAGTCACCGGCCCGGTCCTGCGTCGGGGGGGATCGGGCCGGTGGCGCGTGGGTTGCTCCGAACGGCCCCGCGCCGCGGTGCCGGGATGCGACGGTCTCCGGTATGGCGTTCCAGAAGGACAGCGGTGTCGAGGTCGGTACCGAGCAGGACATCCACCGCACCAGGGTCCGGCTGTGGTACGCGAAGCTCGAGGAGTCCGGCACGTTCGGGGCAGCCGGGGGGTACGTCGTCGACCCGGAGTCGGCGAAGGGTGCATCGACGAGCTGAGCCGGATCGGGGAGGACGTCCTGATCCAGTTCAGCAGCGGATTCCAGGCCTGCGAGCCGCCGCCCAAGTCCCCTGTGTACGAGTCCGTGGCCGCGTCTTCGCCGACGGGTGGCGTCGGTTCCGGGGCGAGCGGACTCGGTCCAGCAGGTTCGGTGGCGGTCCGTGCAGCCGGTGCCGGTGGCTCGGGACCGGTTCCCGGTGGGATCGCCCCGCCCACGGTCGGTGGCCCCGGTGCTCTAGCGGCCGGTTCGGATACTGCCGGCGGATCGCTTCCACCCGGCACGACCCTGCCGGCCTGGTCCGGACCGGCAGCGACGAGCCCGCAGTCCGAACGCCCCCTTCCGGGCTTTCCAACGGAATGGTGCCGAACCGCCCGTCCACCGGCTCGGGGGGTACCTGGCCAGCTGTGGAGCACCAGGGCCGGCCGCCGGACCTCCTGTGGGTGGGTACGACGTGACCGGGGCGGGTCCCGACGCGCGACCCGGCGCTGGGCGCCAGCCGGCCCCCGCAACCGTCGAGCCGGGAGCCGGCGCCCAGCGGGGGACCGGGGCGGGCCACATACCGAGGATGGCCGGGGGTGCAGCCGGGGGGCAGGGCTCCACCCACACCCGTCCGTCATGGCTGGTGCAGGACGACCCCGAGTCGATCTGGATGTCGGGCCTGCCCCCGCACGGCCCGGCGGTGATCGAGTGACCGCCCGCTGCGGGAGCGACCACGGACAGCGGAGCGACATCCGATAGCGTGCCGGTGTACGACGGGGCGGTAGCTCAGCTGGTCAGAGCAGCGGACTCATAATCCGTCAGGTCGTGGGTTCGAACCCCACCCGCCCCACATATGTGCTGGTCAGCGCCTCTATCGTGATCACGCGAAAGATCCACGCCATAGGTTACCCACACTAAACGCCCCGCCGCATCGAACCCATGGCGTCGTCGAATGCGTTGACCACCTGCCGGCCGCCGGCTTGCTTGTCCATGTAGACGTCCTGCGTGATCGACGGCCGAGAGTCCGCATCCCAGTCGACCGAGTCAGTCTGTGCAGCGATGACCTCGCCGATTCGGCAGCCGGTGCCCATCATGAATGCGACGAGGTCCGGTAGATCGTGGCTTTCTGCGACGTCGTCCGCGTCGAGCTTGGACATGAGATCGGCCCGTTCCACGGCGGTGAGCGCGCGAATGTCCTTCTTTGTGCCTTCCACCGGGCCGGCGTCCTGAACCGGATTGGTCCCGATCGCGCCGAGCCTCGCGGCATGGGCCAGCACCCCCGAAATGACATGGCTACGCCAGAGGTATCTGATCGGATACCGCACTCGCGCCGGGTCGGTATGGGCAGCCGCTGGAGCGGAGGCGTTCGTGGGTGATGACCGGGGATCGCGCCCACGGATATCCCCACGCTTACGCCCGCGGTCGAGGCCTCTCGGGACGCTGCTCGACTACGCACGGACCTGACTGACGGACTACCCGGCCATCGTCGACAGCGTGTACTGCACGACAGTCTCTCGGCGACGGAGCCGGCTTCCGGCGGAACGGACCCGTCCTGGCGATCTACGGCGACAACCTGATGGAACTCGCGCCCCGACTCGGCGAGGCCCTGGCCGATGCCGCCGTGGAGGGCACCACCCCCACCGTGTCAGCTCTCGCAACGGCTCGGCCAGGGCCGTAGCCCGGCGAGGCGCGGCCAGATCAGTCTCCGACGGTGTAGCGGAAACGGTCGCGCTTGGTGTGCAGGTCCCAGAGGTGGCCGGCCAGGATCTCGGGGCCCTTCTGGGCATCGCCGGCCACGATCGCGCCCGGGATGATCAGCTGCGAGACCTGGATGCCCTCCTCGCCGAGGACTTCGTGGAGCAGTTGGGCGTAGGCGGCTTGGCCGGCGAACGCGACGGACGTGCCGGTGACGTTGCGGCCGGGC
>JBKJPD010000372.1:0-3377 GCA_046595345.1 Pseudonocardia sp. | reverse complement strand
GCCGGGATGCGAGCTCTACGTCGTCAACGTCTCGGCCGACGAGGACGACACGGTCTGGGTCACCGAGGTGTGGGCCGACGAGGCCTCCTCGGACAACGCGCTCTCCAGCGACTTCGGCGGCGCGAACATCGGCGACGTGCTGGGCCTGCTGGCCGGCCCGCCGGAGCTGGTGGACCTGACCCCGCTGGGCGGCCCGGGCCTCAACCGCACCTGACCCGGGGCCGTGCCGAAACCCGCGTGCGGGGACGTGGTCGGCGCGCGGGGCCGCGTCAGGGACGGCGCTCGGGCTCGCTGGGGGCCCGGTTCGTCGCTCGCAGGGAGCCTGCGTGGGCCTTCGCCTCCGGGTGCGCCCTCGTCTTCACCAGGCTCGCGACCACCACCACCACCAGCACCAGCAGGATCACCGTGAGGCTCACCGGCGTGGAGATCTCCGGGACCGCCGTGTTGATGTCGACGTGGGCCCAGTGCAGGATCAGCTTCGCCCCGATGAAGGCCAGGATGATCGAGAGCCCCGTCGAGAGGTATACCAGCCGGTCGAGTAGGCCCTTGACCAGGAAGAACAGGGCGCGCAGGCCGAGGAGTGCGAACGCGTTGGCCACGAAGACGATGTAGGCCTCCTCGGTCACGCCGAACACCGCGGGGATCGAGTCGAGGGCGAAGAGCAGGTCGATGCTGCCGATCGCGATCAGCACCACGAACAGCGGCGTCACCAGCCGCTTGCCGCCCACCCGGGTGAACAGCCGGCCGCCGTCGTAGGACTCGGAGACCGGCAGGAGCCGGCGGGCGGTCTTCACCACGATGTTGTTCTCGACATCGGGGTCCTCGTCCCGGTGCCGGAACAGCTGCACGGCGGTGAAGATCAGCAGCAGCCCGAACAACAGGAACATGAACGAGAAGACCGACAGCAGCGTGGCCCCGAGCGCGATGAAGATCGCGCGCATGATCAGCGCCAGCACGATGCCGAAGGTCAGCACCTTGTGCTGATGCTCCTCGGGCACCGCGAACGTCGCCATGATGATCACGAAGACGAACAGGTTGTCGACCGAGAGGCTCTTCTCGACGATGTAGCCGGCGAAATACTGGGTGCCGAAGTCGCCGCCGTAGGCCATCGTGAACCAGACGCCGAACGCGATCGCGACCCCGATGTAGAACACCGACCACGCCGTGGCTTCGCGGAAGCCGACCCGGTGCGGCCGCACCGCCGCCAGCAACAGATCCAGCGCGAGCAGGCCGACGATCAGCCCGATCGTCGCCGCCCACGTCCATCCACTGATCTCCAGCACCACGAAGTCCTCCGCTCGTCTTTGCCCACCTTCTGCTGAACGAAGATGGTGGAGGTCGGGGTTCCCGACATGCTTGCGGCCCTCAACGGGCGGCGGCGAATACCCCGTCCGGGAAGCAGCCGGCCGCGATCAGTGCCTTGACCAGGCGCCCGCCCACGTCTCCGAGCCGCGCGCATCCTTCGGCACCCAGGTGCGTCCAGGGCCCTGCGCCGAGCCGGTTGGTGTCGTCCTCGATCCGATGACGCAGCGCGGTGCCGTCCTCGGTGAGCGCGCCGTCGCCGTCGAGGACCCCGCGCTCGTGCAGGCGCGCGACCGATGCATCCCAGTGCTCCTGCTTCCAGCCGCGGCTCGCCATCGCGAACGGCACCACGAAACCGCGGCCGGTAGCGGTGTAGCTGACCAGTGCATCGAGCCCGTCGAGCTCCGCACCGACCAGGATCGCGATGTGGCCGTCGCCGCGGTGCTCGCGCAGGATCGACATCGCGTGCCAGAGGACGAGATGGGGATCGGTCGGCCACTCCAGGTCCATGTGGGCCGCCGCGAGCGGGCGTCCCTCCGGCGTGCACGCGTCCGCGGCCCGGCGGGCGAGCCCCGCGGCCTCGGCCATCTCCGCGGAGGCGACCGTGTCGTCGCCGAGCAGCCGGCGGTACACCGCGTCGACGGCCGCGAAGCGTGCCGCGACGACGGTGGCCGGGTCGGCGAGCGACCAGGCCGACGGGATGCTGCGCGCGACGAGCGTCGGGCAGAAGTTGTAGAAGGTGGCCGCGACGACACCCGCGCCGACGGCACCCATCGGTGCGGACCGCCCGGCGAAGTAGCTCATGCGGCCCGGTGTGAGCCCGACACCTGTGAGGTGCTGCTCGGTCTCGGGAGCGAAGTAGGCCATGGCGTGCAGTGCTTCGAGGCTACGCGCGAGGCGGCCTGAGTCTCGGGGATCCACGTCTGCCGAATGTACGGCAGACGCATCCACCCGCCCGGTGCGGGACACCCGCCGCGGTGCGGAACCCGGGTGCCGTCGGGGCCGAGGCTCGTCCGCTACGACGCTCTGCTATCCCCCAGCCCGGACCTCGGCCGCCGCGGCGGCATCGAGCAGGCCGAGCGACGCGGCGTGATCGGCGATCTGGACACTGTCGTCGACGGCGAGCATCGGCACCCCGGTCGCTGTGATCTCGGCGGCGAGGGCATCGACCTCGGCGGTGCGGCGGGGCCCGGTCATCGGGGTGCGCCGGATGTAGACGGCAACGATCCGGTCGGCCTGCTCGCGGGCGATCCGCGCGTAGGTCTCGGGGTCGGCCTGGCCGCTGTCACCGACGAGCACCAGCCGCAGCTGCGGGTGCTCGGCGAGGAGCCGACGCACCATCCCGACCTTGTGTTCCTGCGCGCCTATCCGGAACAGTCCCCGGTGAGTGGCGTCGCCGCGGACCGGGCCCCAGTCGGTGAGCAGCAGCGGCCCGAGCGGGAACCGACGCAGCGCAATGAACTCCAGCAGCATCTCGTGCAGGTTCCACGGGCTCGTCGAGAGGTAGAAGACCGGTCGCGGCGGACCCGGGGCGGCGACCAGCGCCCGGTAGAGCGCGGAGGCACCCGGGAGCGGCGTGCGTTCGTGCACCTCGGTGAGCAGCGTGGCGCGCAGGAACTCCAGGCCCCGGGACAGGCCCGTCTCCAGGATCGTGTCGTCCACGTCGCTGACCAGCCCGATCCGGGACTCGGGGTCGACGACGAGCACCGGCGCCGACGTGCTCGCCCCGCCTGCCAGCGTGAGCTCGATCTCGTGCCAGCCCGGCGCGAGCCCGGACACGTCGAGGACGGCGTCGACGTAACCGTCCCGATCGGCGGTGACCTTCACCGGGCCGTCCGGCGTGGTGACGGTGACGATCGCGCGGGGCACCTCCACGGTGAGGAACCGCGCGACGCTCGACCGCAGCACCGCCCGCCGCGAGCGGACCGTCGGGAACGGCGCCTTGGGCACCCCGACCGCGGGCGCCTCCACGTCCGAGCGGCCCCGCACGACCCGCGCGCCGATCCGCAGCTGCGTGGTGGTCCCGTGCCCGATGAACGGCAGGATCATCGGGTGGTGCCGCCCGCGGATCCGCA
>JBKJPD010000648.1:0-3589 GCA_046595345.1 Pseudonocardia sp. | reverse complement strand
GGTGGACGTGGGGGGACATCCACCGCGACGTGGCCCCGCCGGACGAGTAGGACTCTCCGGCGGCCCCGCGGGCGCATGCGTCCGCGGCTCCTCACCGGCCCCCGACAGGGGCCGGAACAGCTCTGACGATATCCCCAACCGGGTGCAGATGGACGGGGCGATCACCCGTTGCCGGGCGTGTCGGGGCCTGCGGAGGGCAGTTACATCCGACCGGCCCAGCCCACATGGAGACGTTGCGACCGCTGCTCAGCGCCACCGTCCGCTGAGGACTCCCAGTGCCCCGAGCGCGACCGCTGCGGCGGTCGACGCCCGCAGCACCTCCGGGCCGAGCCGAACAGTTCGGGCGCCCGCGCCGACCAGCCCGTCGATCTCGGTGTCGGTGATCCCGCCCTCGGGCCCGACGACGAGCAGCAGGTCCCCCTCCGCGGGCAGGTCCACGTCACCGAGGTGCTCGGTCGCGCCTTCGTGGAGCACGAGCGCCATGGCGACCTGGGAGACCCGACGACCCAGCGCGGCCGTGCCGACCGGCTCCTCGACGACGGGCCACCACGGGCGGCGGGCCTGCTTGGCCGCCTCACGGGCGGTGCTGCGCCAGCGCGCCAGCGCCTTGTCGCCGCGCGGCCCGTCCTCCCAGCGCGCGACACACCGCGCCGCCCGCCACGGCAGGATGCCGTCCACCCCGGCCTCGGTGGCCAGCTCGACGGCCAGCTCGCCCCGGTCGCCCTTGACCAGGGCCTGGGCGAGCAGCACGCGTGGCGCGGGCGGGTGGATCGTGACGCGGTCGGTGAGCGTCAGGTCGACGGTGTCGCGGCCCGTGGCGTCCACGACGGCGTGCGCGAGCCCGCCGCGGCCGTCGGAGAGCAGAACGACCTCACCGGCGCGCAGCCGCTTGACGGCGGCGGCGTGATGCCCCTCGGGCCCGTCGAGCACGATCGACCCGCGCTCGGGTAGGACGTCGACGAGGAACAACGGTGCGGTGCTCACACCCGGCGCACCGGGCTCAGCGGCCGAAGCTGTCGCGCAGCCGACTGAAGATGCCGTGGCCGTTGCGGTTGCCGCCCACGAGGTCCGGCTGCTCCTCACCGCGCAGTATCGCCAGGCGGCGCAGCAGGTCCGTCTGCTCCTTGTCGAGTTTGGTGGGCACCGCGACGTCGATGTGCACCATCAGGTCGCCGTACCCGTCGACCCGCCCGGTGGAACGCAGGCGCGGCATCCCCTTGCCGCGCAGGGTGCGCACGGTGCCCGCCTGGGTGCCCGGATCGACGTGCAGCTCCTCGCTCCCGTCGAGGGTGGGCAGCGGCAGGGTGGTGCCCAGCGCTGCGGCGGTCATCGGGAGCTGCACGGTGCAGTGCAGATCGACACCGTCGCGGGTGAACAGGGCGTGCAACTCCTCGTCGACCTCCACGTACAGGTCACCCGCGGGGCCGCCGCCGGAGCCGACCTCGCCCTGCCCGGCCAGCCGCACGCGCATCCCGTCGGCCACACCGGCCGGGATGCGGACGGCGACGGTGCGCCGCGACCGGACCCGGCCGTCACCGCCGCACTGCCGGCACGGCTCGGGGATGACCTCGCCGGTACCGCTGCAGTTCGGGCACACCCGCGCCGTGACGACCTGGCCGAGGAAGGAGCGCTGCACGCTCTGGACCTGGCCGCGGCCCGCGCAGATATCGCACGTGATGGGGGTGGTGCCGGGCGCGCAGCCCGATCCGGTGCACGCCGTGCAGAGGATGGCGGTGTCGACGGCGAGGTCCCGGGTGACGCCGGTGGAGCAGTCCTCCAACGTCAGCTGCATGCGGATCAGCGCGTCGGCGCCCGCCTGGACGCGGCTGCGCGGACCACGCCCACGGCCGGCATTGCCGCCTGCTCCGAAGAACGCATCCATGATGTCGCCGAACCCGAACGCACCGAATTGATCGGCGCCGCCGCCGTTGCCGCCGCCGAGTGGGTCGCCGCCGAGGTCGACGACGCGGCGCTTCTCCGTGTCGGACAGCACCTCGTACGCCGCGCTCACCTCGGCGAAACGCTGCTGCGCCGCCGGGTCGGGGTTGACGTCGGGGTGCAGCTCGCGGGCAAGCTTGCGATAGGCCCGCTTGATCTCGTCGGGCCCGGCGTCGCTCGCGACACCGAGGGTTCCGTAATAGTCCCGTGCCACGTGCGCGTTCCTCATGGTCCTTCTCGCTCGGTCGTGCTGATCCAGGTCTTCGTCGATGTTCGCTTCGTACGCTGCGCTCAGCGCCCCGCTAGGATCTCACCCACGTAACGGGCGACGGCATGCACCGCCGCGATCGAGCCCGGATAGTCCATCCGCGTGGGACCGACGACACCCATTCCACCCAGCACGGTGCCCGACCCGTATCCGATCGAGAGCACGGACGTGTTGCGCATCTCCTCGGCCCCGTTCTCCTCCCCGATCCGCACTGTGACGGTGCCGGGGTGTTGGGCCGACGCCAGCAGCTTGAGCACCACCACCTGCTCCTCGAGGGCCTCGAGGACCTGGCGCAGCGACCCCGGGAAGTCGGCGGCGTTGCGGGTGAGGTTGCCCGTACCGCCGAGTACCAGCCGTTCCTCTGGATGTTCGACGAGGGTCTCGATGAGCACCATGGACAGCGTGGTGATCACCTCGCGCAGGTCGGCGGGCGCCGTCTCCGGAAGGTCCGCGACGGCGATGGACGCCACCGCGAGCGGGCTGCCCACCAGCGCGCCGTTGATCAGCGTGCGGATCTGGGAGACGTCGTCGTCGGAGAGCACGACGCCGAGGTCGACGACCCGCTGCTCCACCCGACCGCTGTCGGTGATGAGCACCAGCATCAATCGGGCCGGTGTGAGGGCCACGACCTCACAGTGCCGCACTGTGGAGCGGGTGAGCGTGGGGTACTGCACGACGGCGACCTGCCGGGTGAGCTGGGCGAGCAACCGGACGCTGCGCCGCAGCACGTCGTCGAGGTCGACCGCCCCGTCGAGGAACGCCTCCACCGCACGCCGCTCGGCCGATGACAGGGGCTTGACCTCCGTCAACCGGTCGACGAACAGGCGGTAGCCCTTGTCGGTGGGTATCCGGCCCGCGCTCGTGTGGGGCTGGGCGATGAGCCCGTCCTCCTCCAGCACGGCCATGTCGTTGCGGACCGTGGCGCTGGAGACGCCCAGGTTGTACCGCTCGACGATCATCTTCGAGCCGACCGGCTCCTGCGTGGAGACATAGTCGGAGACGATCGCGCGCAACACGGCGAATCGACGTTCCTCGGCGTTCACGCGCCACCCCCGTCCCTCGCGTCCAGTCCCACTTTTCCTGGTCTTCTTCCAAGCTTTTCTCTCAAGTCCTCCGACGAGTCTAGGTGTTCCCCGCGGGCGGTGGCCCGCGGCGAATGGGCCGCGTGGTCATCCACCGGGTGACCCCCGACGCGATTGCGGTCGGCGCCCCCGGCTACCGCTTGCTCTGATCAGAAAAACCTGCACATGCTAACGTAGGTGCATGTTGGATCATCGCCTGCAGGTACTGCTGGACGACCAGCGCGACCAGCGCGTCTCGGCACTCGCGCGGCAACGTGGCGTATCCGTCGCGTCGGTGATCCGCGAGGCGATCGACCGTGGT
>JBKJPD010000316.1:0-5933 GCA_046595345.1 Pseudonocardia sp. | reverse complement strand
GTTATGACTGGTGAACAAGCACGGGTGGGCGCGGCTCATCGACGGCGTCGGGGCTTGTTCGGTGTGGTGGCGGTGGTGGTGGCGGCGGTGTCGGCTGCGGTGGGGGTTGTGCTGGTCGCTGTGGCGCTGTTGTCGCCGACCTCGACTCCGGCTCCTCCGCAACCGTCTGCTGTGGTTGCGGGCGCTGCTGTGGCGTCTGGCGCCGACCTCGCCGCGCCGGGGTCGGTTTCTCCTGTTGTGCCTCCTGCGGCTGGTTCGACGGGGCCGGTGTTGGCGCGGTCGATTCCGGTGTCGCTGGATATTCCGTCGATCGGGGTGCGTTCTTCGTTGCTGCAGTTGGGTGTCAACCCGGATCGGACTGTGCAGGTTCCACCGTTGGAGCGTGACTCGAAGGCTGGTTGGTTCACCTACTCGCCGACTCCGGGGGAGTTGGGTCCGGCGGTGTTGCTGGGGCATGTGGATTCTGCGCAGTGGGGTCCGGGGGTGTTCTACCGGCTTGGTGCGTTGGTGCCTGGGCGGTCGGTCGAGGTGACGCGGGCGGATGCGACGGTGGCGGAGTTCGTGGTGGATCGGGTGGAGTCCTACTCGAAGGACACGTTTCCGTCGCTGGAGGTGTATGGGAACACCTCGGGTGCGGAGTTGCGGTTGATCACCTGTGGTGGGGTTTTTGATCCTGTCGCCCGTAGTTACGAGAACAATATTGTTGTGTATGCGCATCTGGCCACGACCCGTCCGGTCTGACACCGCAGATCTTTGTGAATAAAGTTTTCGTCTCGTCCGGGGTGAACCGGTCGTGTCCCGCTCGCGAAGGCCGTTGTGAGGGTTCCTGATCGCGTCCTGGGTCGTGTGTGCACGGTCGTTGGCGTGGTGTCGTGCTGGGTAGGTGGAGGTGGACGGGTTGAGTTCAGAACCATTGTTCGAGGGAAAGCCGGTCGTCAGTTTCGACCGTGAGACCGATCGCAGGTCTTTCCTGCGGTGGGCCGGGCTGGTCGGGGTGGGCGCGGGGTTCGTGTTGGGTGGGGGTGTGGCGCTCGCGTCACCGGCTTTCGCTCAGTCGCCCATGGCTGAGGCAGCGGCTGCGTCGAGCACCGGTGATCTGGGGATCCTCAACTATGCGTTGACCCTGGAGTACTTGGAGGCGGAGTTCTACAAGCAGGGGATCGCGGCGGGTAAGTTGTCGGGTCGTGAGCTGGACCTGATCACGCCGATCGAGGCGCATGAGAAGGCCCACGTCGAGGCGATCACTGCGACGATCAAGAAGTTGAACGGTACGCCGGTGGCGAAGCCGACGATCACCTTCCCGGCGGGTACGTTCGATTCCCGGGACAAGTTCCTGATGACGGCTTCGACGTTCGAGGAGCTCGGGGTTGGTGCTTACCACGGTCAGGTTCCGCTGATTCAGAGTGGGGCTGTGTTGGGTGCGGCTGCGTCGATTGCTGGGGTCGAGTCCCGGCATGCGGCGGTGTTGGCGTCGCTGATCGGTGGTAAGCCGGTCCCGAACGCGTTCGAGACCCCCAAGGACATGGCCTCCGTCCTGGCCGCTGCCAAGCCCTTCCTCAGCTGAACGGAGATCCAGTCATGTCTCGAAGCGCATTCGTCCAAGGTCAGACCAGTTCGGTGTCACCGGCGCTCGCCCATGAGGCCCTGAACACGCGGTGGGCACTTGCCCAGGCCGCTGACTTCGGTAGTGACATCGATGTCCTCAACTATGCCCTCACCCTTGAGTATCTCGAGGCTGCCTTCTACAAGCAGGGTCAGGCGAAGAACCTGCTCTCTGGGGTGGAGAAGGAGTATCTCGACACGATCGCCGCCGATGAGCAGGCCCATGTCGATGCGATCACCGCGACGATCAAGAAGCTTGGTGGGAAGCCGGTGGCGGCGCCCGCGGTGAACTTCGGTGACGCGTTCTCGAGCCGCGACAAGTATCTCACTCTCAGTCACACCTTTGAGAATGTCGGTGTGGGTGCCTATCTGGGTGCGGCTGGGTTCATCAAGAACAAGGATGTGCTGGCTGCTGCGGCGAGCATTTTCGGGGTCGAGGCTCGGCACGCGGCGTTGGTTGGCAATCTGTTGGGTTTGCCGGCTGAGGGCGGGGTTTATATGGGGGCGTTCGAGACTCCGCTGACGAAGGCTAAGGTTCTGTCTGCTGTTACGCCGTTCCTGGCGTCGCAGATGGGGATGGTGCCTTCTGGTGGGGTCGATACCGGTGGTGGCCCGGGTGGTGCCTCGAACGCTGGTTTGTTTGTTGGTGGGGCGGCTTTGCTCGGTGCGGCTGGTACCGCGGCGTATGTTGCCCGTCGGGACGGCAGTTCCACCGCCGCCGCTACAGCCACCGTTACGGACGACGGACAGTCGTGACGGCCGGGTCGCCGGCGCTGGTTCGGGTCAACCGCACGGGCCCGGACCGGCGCCGCGCGGCCCTGGTGGTCGGGCTGCTCATCCTGCTCGTTTCCACTACCGCCTGCAGCAACACAGCACCGCCCGCCGCGGCACCGCCCGCCGCGATACCGCCCGCCGCGGCACCACCCGCCGCGATACCGACCTCCAGCGCGTCGGCACCCGCGTCCACTGCACCCCCCGCGCCGCCTGCTGCCTCCGC
This sequence comes from Pseudonocardia sp., assembly GCA_046595345.1. Classification (GTDB taxonomy): domain Bacteria; phylum Actinomycetota; class Actinomycetes; order Mycobacteriales; family Pseudonocardiaceae; genus Pseudonocardia. Next base: position 3,334 of record JBKJPD010000316.1, on the reverse strand, counting down.
GCCACCGAAGGCGTCCAACGCGGCTGCGACCGTGGTGATCAAGGAGTATCTGTTCGTTCCGGTGACGCTGAGCGTGCCGGCCGGGGCCACGGTGATGGTGGACAACCAGGACAGCTCCAACCACACAGTGACCGCGCAGGACGGGTCCTTCGACACCGGCAACATCGCCGGGAACGCCACGGGCCAATTCACCGCGCCGAGCAAGCCGGGCAGCTACCCCTACAAGTGCGCGATCCACCCGTTCATGACCGGCACACTCACCGTCACCTGATCCCGTCGCCGAGTTCCGGTCGTCCTGTCAAGATCCCCGATGAGTCCCCAGGTCCAGCCGCCGCCGCAGGCCCGACGGCGGTGGCAACCCCTCGGCGCCCTCGCCCGGCTGATCGCGGCTCTCGGGTTGGCGGTCGACGCCTACGTGCACCTCGATCTCGCCGGCGGCTACGACGCCAAATCCGGCGCAGTGATCGGGCAGGGTGGGCTGTTCAGGATCGAGGCCGCTGCCGCGCTGCTGGTCCTGGTGGTGCACCGCCGCGCCACCGACACCGCGGTGCTGGTGGTCGCGGGCAGCGCGGCGGTGGTGGCGCTGGCCTACCGCTACCTCGACCTCGGGCCGATTCTCGGGCTGCCGGACATGTACGAACCCATCTGGTTCCCACCGAAAACCCTCGCCACCGCCGCCGAGGTCCTCGCCGCGCTGGCCACGCTCGTGCTGCTACGCCGCCGGCGACCAACTGCCGCACGACACCGGATGGCACCTGACCGGCCGTCATGATCCGGGAGTTGGTCTTCCTCGGTCCTCGGTCTCGTCGTTGTGCGCCCTGACCGAGAGCCTGCGCGGGCGGCAGTTCGTGGTGACGGCACCGGTATGGCTCGATACCGACGTGTGAGGGCTGACCGCGTGCTGCCGGTCCGATCCCAGCTCGGGTCCTGCGCCTGGGCCCAGCTCGACGCACTGGCCACCGAGCACGGCACCGACCTCGACGGCCGGGGCCCTTATCGCGGAACTGTCGATCACCTGATCCCCGGCTGAGGAGAACCCCGGTCACGAGGATGTGGTGTCCGCGCCGCTCCGACCGCGCGGAGTTGACCGCGCAGGGCTACTCCCTGTCATGACCGGTGCGGCTCGCAGCCGTGCCGGACATGACGAGGGCCGGGGTGGTGGCGAGGCTCCCCCTCCGCCACCACCCCGGCCCTCCTGTCGCAGCGTCGGCGCGATCCCTGATCGCGCCGACCCCGGTGGCGCGGTGGGGTCAGGCGTTGTTGTCGCTGGTGTTGATCGTGCCGTTGACACCGCTGGGGAAGAACCCGCCCGAGGTGACCTTCTTCGGGTTGACGTAGGCGATGTTGAGGACCGAGCCGGCGGTCCGGGAGAACACGATCCCGTTGGCGTCGGTCGGCACGATGTTCGCGTTGCCGTTCTTGTCCACAATGCCCTGGTCATCCTTCGACGGGCCGTCGAGGCTGTCGCGAGCGGCGGAGATCTTCCCGACCGGCACGTCCAGGCCCTTGGCCAGCAGCAGGGTGCGGATCAGGCCCGCGTGATAAGCCTCGACCGCGAGGATTCCGGCGGCAGCTTCCAGGAAGGCCTTGCTCGAGATCAGCGGGGCCGCGCCCTTGTACGCGGTGACGCCCACGTCCTCGAACACGAACGCGCCGAGCAGGAAGTTGTCCTCGTTGGCGAACGGGTCGAACGACTTGCCCAGGCCCGCGGCCTGGGCCAGCGTGTTGAACGTGTCGGTCAGGTTGATGGCCGGGCGCGACACCTTCGCCTTGCCCAGCGCGGCCCGCAGGAAATCGACGTGGTGGCGTTCGTCGTCGGCGATCTCCAGCGCGTACTGGTAGCCGAGCTTGGTGTCGAACTTGACCTTGCGGCCCCCCACGACGTCACCCAGCTTGCCGGCACCGTCGACCTGGTCGTCGTTGAGGCCCTTGCCGAACACGCCACGGAGGTAGTACTCGGCCTCCAGGTACTCAAGGTTCAGTGCGAAGTTCAGGATCGCGGCGTCGCTCGGCCCCTTTTTATCGTCGCCGCCCTGGTTGCTGGGGGAATCGCCGGCGAACGCGGTGCCCACGCCCGCACCCAGCGCGGCGACACCGACCACTCCGGCGGTGCCGATACCGGCCGCGCGCAGGAACCGGCGACGGTCCAGCGGATTCTCCGAGCTACGGGCGATGGCGTTCTTGACGAACGCCTGGTTGAGCCCTTCGAACATGGGAAACTCCTCGATCTGGGACGAAAGCCGCACCGGCCGGGGGTCAGGGGCCGGGGCAGACCTTGGGGAGCGGTCATCAGAACAGCAGACCGACGGCGTCGCGGGACGCCGCTATTGCACTAACGTGGCGGCACGTCGACGGGTTACGTTCCCAAACGAATGAATCACAGGCAAGTTGTTTATTCACAGCAAGTTCTTTATTCACACAAGTTGTTTATTCACATCACGGGTCGGCGGCACGCGACGCCCACCCCCGTGATCCGCAGCTCAGGAGGCTACTCAGCCATATCCGCCCGATTTTCAGCGAGTACTACGGCGACCCCGACCCTGGACCAAGGCCTGGTTGACCGTCGTCACGCTCGCGGTCGATCTGATCGGTTGGGCCCAACGCCTGCTCCTGCACGGTGATCTCGCGAGGGCCGAGCCGAAGACGCTGCGCCACCGGCTGTTGCACGTCGCCGCGCGGCTCACCCGGGATAGCGCCGGTGTTGGCTGCGCATCGAGCGTTCCTGGCCTTGGTCCCGTGATCTCGCCGCGGTGTTCGCCCGGCTCGCGTCGCTGCTCGTCCCGGCTGGTTGGGCTTCGATCCCGACACGACGAGCGGTGGGAGCTACAGGGCGCGGAGTTGGAGTCCCGACGAGTCGGATACGTGCCGGGCCATCGGTTGTGACCGCCGGGTCCCGACCCAGGCCGGGCTGCTGCGCGCCGACGAGATCACCGCCGGCCTGCCACGCCGGGCCTGGCAACGACTCTCCGGGGGCGACGGGACAGCGCTCCTACGACTGGCCGCTGATCAGCCACCCCGACCCCGCCCGACCGGCCGATCCCAAGGGCCTGGCCGGGCTCGACGAGCACCAGGTCCGACGGTGGACCTCCTGGCGGCGCTGGACCCTGCTCGCCATACTCGCGCACGCCCTGCTCGCCGTGATCACCGCCCGCGAACACGCCGACAGGCCAGCACCCGACGGGCTGATCGCGCTGACTGCCCGCGCCAGCCACTACCAGCGCCAAGAGGACGCCCGAGCGGGGAAGTGACGATCTGTGAGTGTCGCTGCGGTGCTCCTGGGTGGGAGTGCTCCAGGCTCGGTGCTGGCAACGTGGTGTGACTCGGTAACGATCCG
>JBKJPD010000312.1:0-6053 GCA_046595345.1 Pseudonocardia sp. | reverse complement strand
TCGTACTGCCCGAGCACGCGCCCCCCCAGGTACGCGACGACCCCACCGATCTGGAGCCCTGCGGTACGCGCCGTGAATGCGCGCGCCACCCGGGAAGTGGCCGGCAGCTGCGCGTCGGCAGTCAGCGCCGCTATCCCGCGCAGGGCGGCGGCGGCCCAGTCGGGGCGGTCCACCACGTCTGCGGGCAACAGCGGCAGGCCGTGGCCCAGCCCGGTGACGTCGCGGACGTGGCCCTCGGCCACCGCCGCGTCCGAGCGCAGGCGCGCCACGAGCTCGGCGGCGTGGCTGCGGCTCGCCTCCGGTCCAGCGCTGATCAGCCGGGTGGCGGTGCGCTGGGCCAGCTCCCAGTCGACCGGGAGCCCCCGGCCGGTGGAGGTCGCGTCGGATCTGTCCTCGATCGAGTGCCACACTCGCCCCACGCTACGCACCGAGCGGTCGCGGCGGCACCATCTGCGGAATCAACGCCGTCACCGGCAGCCGCAGCGGCTCAGTTCGGCGGCGAGGTCGTCGAGCCGGGGCCGGACCGTGGCAGGCGAGGCCCCATTGGACATCAGCACGAATACGAGCAGCCTGCCGTCGGCGTCGGTCACCACCCCGGCCAGGCTGGTCACACCGGTCAGCGTGCCGGTCTTGGCCCGCACGACACCCCGCCCGGACGCCGAGTCGTCGTCACGGCCGAACCGGTCGTCCAGGGTGCCGTCGCCGCCTGCCACCGGCAGCCCCGTGAGGATGGGCCGCAGGAACTGGGTGTCCCGCGCGTCCTGAGCGGGCGCGGCCGCGGCCGCGAGCAACGCGCCGAGCAGACGCGCGGGGACCCGGTCCTGGGTGGACAGGCCGCTGCCATCGACGAGCACCGCTCCGGTCGGGTCGAAACCGGCCTGCGACAGCGCGGCGATCACCTTCTCCGCACCACCGGTGAAACTCGGCTCACCGCTGCTCATCAGTGCGACCTCGCGGGCGAGCATCTCGGCGAGCACGTTGTCCGAGCTGCGCATGAGGTGCTCGATCAGCTCCCCGATGGGCGCCGATGCGACCGTGGCGAGGGTCCGCGCGTTCGGCTTGGCGATGCCGTCGGCGACCATACCGGGGTCGACACCGAGCAGTTTCGCGAATGCCCGGCCTGCCGCGGCGGCCGGATCGGTGACCCGGGGGCCATCCTGCAGGGTCGGGTCGATCCGCCCCCCGTCCACCATCAGGGACTCGATCGGGGTGATGAAACCACCCTGGATGTCGCGCTCGTCCCAGCCTGCGGCCAGCGTCGGCCCGCGGTAGCGGCTGGTGTCGACGAGTACCCGGGTGATCGGTCCGGGCGCCTCCTGCTTGGTCTTCGCCGCCAGGTCGGTGAGCCGCGGCGCGGCGGGGTAGACGCTGTCCCTCCCCTCGGGAAGCGCGGTGAGCGTGGGGTCGCCGCCGCCGATGAGGATCACGGTGGAGGGGTCCGGGCCCTGAACGACGCGCGTGATGAGGCTGTCGGTGGGATTGAGGCTCAACAGTGCAGCCGTGGCGGTGAGCAGCTTGCCGGTGGAGCCCGGGGTCATCGCGCGCTCGGGCGTGCGCGCCCACAGGACCGCGCCGGAGGCGGGGTCGAGAACGGTGCCGGTGAAGCGGCCCGGGATCGCGTCGGCGCCCCGGTCCAGCACTGCCGCGAGGCCCGCCGGGGTCGGCACGGGGGTGTCTGCGGGGAGGGGAACCAGGACCGGCCGGGGGATGGGTGGTGCGACCACGGCGGCGGGCCGCAGGTCCGCGACGAGGCCGGGCGCCGTCAACGCCACCGCCCCGCCCGTGGCGGCAGCCGTGACGAGGATGACGAGAATCGTGATGCTCCGTCGCACACCGCTGCCGGGAACTCGCAGAGTGTCACCAATTCGCCGACCGACGCCCACCGCACCTCCTCCAGGAAACGACCGGGTCTGCGAGCTGCGCAACAACGGTACGGTCCGGTCACGACCCCGCCGATACGGTCCCTCACACTAGAGGTAGGTGCCGCGGAGGTAGGTGTCGCGGCCGGTCGTTCGACCGGCATCCTGCGCCACATCGAACCGACCAGCAGGAGAGCGGGAACGTGGACTTCGACGTCACCATCGAGATCCCCAAGGGCGGGCGCAACAAGTACGAGATGGACCACGTCTCCGGACGTATCCGGCTCGACCGGACCCTGTTCACAGCCACCCAGTACCCGGCGGACTACGGGTTCATCGAGGACAGCCTCGGCGAGGACGGTGACCCGCTCGACGCACTCGTACTGGTGCAGGAGCCGACCTTCCCCGGATGCTTGATCCGCGCCCGCGCCATCGGCATGTTCCGGATGAAGGACGAGAAGGGCGGGGACGACAAGGTCCTCTGCGTTCCCAGCGACGACCCGCGCCAGGAGCACCTGCGCGACATCCACCATCTTCCCGAGTTCGACCGGGCCGAGATCCAGCACTTCTTCGAGATCTACAAGACCCTCGAACCTGGTAAGAGCGTCGAGGGCGCCACCTGGGTGGGCCGCGCCGACGCCGAGGTGGAGATCAAGGCCTCCTGGAAACGCGCGAAGGACGAGGCGGCCGCGCACGCGGCCGCCTCCGAGAGCACGCACGAGTAACCGGTGTCGCACCCGCCGCACACCGATGATCGGCGTCTGCGGGACATGAGGTGCGCGGGTGCACGTCATGTCCCGCAGAAGTTGATCAAGGACGGCTACCGCTGTGGCCCTCGTCCTCGGTGAGGGCGAGCAGCTGACGAACCTGCTCGGAGCTCAGGCCACGCACCACCAGCTCGTCCGCGGCTTCGACGAGTTCCGCCGACTGCGCCGCCACCTCACGGGCCGCCCGGCGGGCTGCGTCACGAGCCTGCTCGGCGGTGGCGACCAGGGCCAGCGTCCGCTCCGGGTCGGGCAGCAACGTCCCGAGCAGCCGGTCCCGAGCGTCGGCGGGAACCTGCCGTACCGGTACGGCGGTCGGCGAAGTCTCCACGGCCGGAACGCTCGTGGCCGGCTCCGGTACCTCCCGCTCGGCGGTGGCAACCGCCGTGGAGCTCGCGTTTGCGCGACCGTTTCCGTTCCCGTCGGGACGGGCGGCGTACACCGCTGTGGGGGCTGTACGCAGGCCGGTGAAGTGATCCGACGCGGCACCGTTGTGTGAGAGCTCCAGCACACCGTTTCCGTTGTGGACCGCGCCAGGGTTCGCCTCGACGGATACGGGCCCGGTCTTCTTCGAAGCGTCCGTGTCATCCGCATCCTGTTCCCGGATGGCCTCGACGCCGGACTGGGTGCGCAACGGCACCTCCTTCATCATGATCACCGCGAGCAGGCCGACCAGCAGCACGCCGGCCGCGATGAGGTACACGATGCTCATCGAACTCGCGAAGCCGTCGAGGATCGGCCGCTTGAGTACCGAGTCGGCCGTCGCGAGGAACGACGAGTTGTCGAAGCTGAGCGAGCCGCCACCGTTGAGCCCGGCGAGGATCGGGGTGTTGGCCGGGTTGGCGAGCACGGCGGGATCGGTCAGCGCGGCACGGAACGCGGGCGACCCGGCCGCCGCGCGGAAGTTGTCGGACACCTGAGTGCCCAGGGTGCTGAACAGGATCGACAGGAACACCGCTGTGCCGAGCGTGCCACCCATCTGCCGGAAGAACGTGGCCGAGGCGGTGGCGACGCCCATGTCACGCGGCGGCATGGCGTTCTGCACGGCGAGCGTCAGTGGCTGCAGGTTTCCGCCGAGACCCAACCCGATGACGGCCATGATCAGCGCGGTCTGCCAGTAGGGAGTGTCGACAGCGACCTGTGTGAGCGCCCCGGTGCCCACGATCATCAGCGAGACGCCGACGATGGGCCAGACCTTGTAACGCCCGGTGCGGGCGATCATCTGCCCGGAGAAGATGGACATGGTCATGATGCCCAGCACGAGCGGCAGGGTCTGCAGGCCGGCCTCGGTGGGCGTGGATCCCTTGACGATCTGCAGGTAGAGCGGCAGCAGCCCGAGCACCCCGAACATGGCCATACCGACGACGAAGCTTGCGATCGATCCCCAGCTGAACACGCCGCTGCGGAAGAACCGCAGCGGTAGCAGCGCGTCCTCCCCGATGCGGTGTTCCAGCAACAGGAACGCTGCGACGCCGGTCGCGCCGATGGCGTAGCAGGCGATCGCGCGGCCGGAGTCCCAGCCCCAGGTCCGGCCCTGTTCGGCCACGATCAGGAGCGGGACGAGCGCGACAGCCAACGCCACCGCGCCGGGCCAGTCGATCCGGCGCTTGCGTCTGGTGTGCGGAACGTTCAGCACCTTGGTGACGACGATCAGCGCGAGGATCCCGAGCGGGACGTTGATCAGGAACACCCAGCGCCAGCCGGTGATCCCGAGCAGCAGCGGCTGGCCGGCGAAGAAGCCGCCCGCGACCGGGCCGAGCACGCTGGAGGTTCCGAAGACCGCGAGGAAGTAGCCCTGGTACTTGGCCCGTTCCCGGGGAGCGACGATGTCGCCGATGATGGTCAACGCCAGTGAGAACAGGCCACCCGCGCCCAGCCCCTGGATGCCGCGGAAAGCCGCGAGCTGGTACATCGACGTGGCGAACGTACAGGCGATCGAGCCGACCACGAAGATCGAGATCGCGGTGAGGAACAGGGGCTTGCGGCCGAGGAGGTCCGACAGCTTGCCGTAGAGCGGCGTGGAGATCGTCGCGGTGATCAGGTATGCCGTGGTGGCCCACGCCTGCAGGCTCAGCCCGTCGAGGTCGTCGGCGATGGTGCGGATCGAGGTGGCGACGATCGTCTGGTCCAGCGCGGCGAGGAACATGCCGATCATCAGTCCGGCGAAGATCGTCAGGATCTGCCGGTGGCTCAGCATCGCCGTGGACGGCGCATCGGCAGTCGTGGCTACGGGCGTGGACATGGTCAGGCTCCCCGCACGGACGGGGCGACGCCGTGGGCGATGCCGGTCCGTGTCTTGACGGCTTCGAAGTCGGAGGTGAAACGGCCGAGCAGATCGGACAGCAGGTGCCGGTCGGTGTCGGACCAGTGCTGGAGCATCAGCGCGATCTTCTCGTTCCGCTGGCGCCGGTTCTGCTCGAACACACGGCTGCCCACGTCCGTGGCGGCGAGCAGCGTCGCCCGGCCGTCCTCGGGGTCGGCGGTGCGCTCGACATAGCCGAGGCTGACGAGGTGGCCGATCTGGCGGCTGATCGTCGACGGGTCGGAGTGCACCGCCTCGGCGAGCGACCCGGCCCGGCGGGGCCCGTCCTTCACGAGATGTACGAGCAGGTGGTAGGTGGCCCGCTCGATCGCGTCGGGGTTCTCGGCCTGGTGGTGGGCCTGTACGCGTTCGACGAGCCGAACGAGGCGGATGAGCTGGCTGCCCACCTCGTCGGCCGTGGCGAGCTCGTCCTCGGACGGCACGATGGTTCTCCCTGAATTGTCCGATTTGCGTGCGGCACGCAATAACTTGCTAGACGCAAGCATCCACCGCATCACAGTCCGGCGCAACTCGGTTTGTTCAGGAGCTGATCTGCTCCACCGCCGAGAGACCGGCAGCCGTGATGACGGCGGGACCGAGCGGGCGGGACCGGTCCGGTGCGGCGATGAATCCTGCGGCCACGAGCCTGCGACCTGCGGAGGAGTCCGTGCACACGAGCCCGTCGACCAGGAGTACGGGCTCGCAACCGGCTCCCAGCTGACAGCGGCCGACCGCCACCGCACGCAGTACGGCGCGGTCCCGGCTGCTGACTGTGATTGTTTCCACACTCATAATTCGACTCCCTCGACCATCCGGTTCGATAGTGAGATCGCCGCGAGGGCGCAGAGTGTTTCACCTCACTGGCGCTCGAACACCGCCGCAAGTCCCTGACCGCCACCGATGCACATGGTTTCCAGTCCGTAGCGGGCATCGCGACGCGCCATCTCGCGGGTCAGAGTGGCGAGGATTCGACCGCCTGTTGCACCGACGGGATGGCCGAGCGAGATACCGGAGCCGTTGACGTTGACCCGGTCGAAGTCCGCCGGGGCCAGCTTCCACTCCCGGGTGCAGGCCAGCACCTGCGCGGCGAACGCCTCGTTCAGCTCGATGAGGTCGATGTCGGCCAGC